>PXQH01000052.1 GCA_003022125.1 Cyanobacteria bacterium QS_8_64_29
GCAGCGGTTCGATTTCGGCCCAAAGCTCGTCAGGCACGAGCGGCTTAGCCATGGCACAGATCGGAGCTCTCTACCCCTATCTATACCAGTTTTGTTAGGTGCTCTAAGGGCTGGGTTGCCGCTCGCGGCCAGCGGTGGATTGGGCCGAGCGCGGCGCTTGCTGGGACTCATGCTCTTCCCGCTGCTTGTAGTCCCGATAGACCGAATAATTGCCCGGGTAGGAGCGGATCCGGCCGCCCTCACCCACCTCCAGGATGCGGTTCGTCACCCGGTCGAGGAAGTAGCGATCGTGGGAGACCGTGAGGACGCAACCCTCGAAGGCTTGCAGGTAATCTTCCAGCACGCCCAACGTTTTGACATCCAGGTCGTTGGTGGGCTCATCCAACAGCAGCACGTTGGGTGCCCCATCAGGATGCGCAGCAGGAACAACCGCCGCTGCTCGCCGCCCGAGAGCTGGTGCAGCGGCAAGTACTGGTGCCCGGGCGGGAACAAAAAGCGCTCCAGCATCTGCGAGGCACTGATCGTGGTGCCCTCGCCGGTGGTGAGGTACTCGCCTACCTCGCGCAGGTAGTCGATGGGGCGCTGGTTTTGGTCTCGGGCGCGCTGCAAGTGATGCGATTGCTGGTCGAAGTAGCCAATGCGGATGGTGCCGCCCCACTCCACGCGGCCGGCATCCGGTTGCAGGCGGCCGGCCACCACATCCAGCAGCGTAGTCTTACCGGCCCCATTGCGCCCGACAATGCCGGTGCGCTCGCCCGGGCTGACGGTGTAGCTAAAGTCGCGCACGATGGCGCGATTGCCCCAAGCCTTGGAGACTTGCTGCAGCTCGATGGCTTTTTTACCCAGGCGGCGGCTGGGGGCCGAGATGGCTACCTGCCCCTCAGCTGGCTTGAAATCAATCGCCTGCAGCTCGCGCGCCCGCTGGACGCGAGCCTTCTGCTTAGTGCCGCGTGCTTTGGGATCGCGCCGCAGCCAGGCGAGTTCCCGGCGCAGGATGGCTTGGTGCTTTTGCTGCGCGCGCGCAGCCGCCTGCTCCAGCTCGGCTTTTTGGGCGAGGTAGTGGGCGTAGTTGCCCTCATAGACGCGCAAATCGCCGCCCTCGAGCTCCACATTCCGCTCGGTAACGCCATCCAAAAAGTAGCGATTGTGGGTCACCAGCACCACCGCGCCGCGAAAGGCTTGCAGGTAGCCCTGCAGCCAGTCGATGGCCCGGACGTCGAGGTGGTTGGTGGGCTCATCCAGCAGCAGCACCTCCGGTTCGGTGAGCAAGGCGGCCGCCAGGGCCACGCGCTTGCGCTCGCCGCCCGAGAGATCCCGAATGGGCGTATTGAGGACGCCCAGGCCCAACTGGGTCAGTACGATGCGCGCGTGGGTTTCTAGATTCCAGGCATTGCAGGCATCCATGCGCTCGGTGACCCGCGCTAGCTGGCCCAACAGCCGCTCGTCCTCGGGGGCTTGCGCCAACTGCGCCGAGAGGGTTTCGTACTCGCACACCAAGCGGGCGCGCTCGCAGCTATCGGCCAGGACTTGCTCTAGGACCGTCCGGTCCTCGGCCAGCGCTGGCTGCTGCGGCAAGTACGCCACCCGGACGTTGCCGCTGACCTGAAAGCGACCGCTATCAACGGTTTCCCAACCGGCCAGGATCTGCAGTAGGGTCGATTTGCCCGAGCCGTTGGTACTGATCGCGCCTACTTTGTCCGTGGCGCCAATGCTGAGGGTGGCATCGCGCAGGATGGGTTTGATGCCAAATTCTTTCCAAACGCCTTGGAGGGTAAAAACGGCCATGGCGCTCGGTTGGGGGGGTGCCGGTAGCTAGGCAGAGCGCTACTCGAGGCAGGCCAGCACAGCATCGCCCATGGCCTGGCAGCCCAGCTGCCGCATGCCGGGCGCCATAATGTCACCGGTGCGATCGCCGCGCTCGAGGACGCGCCTTACGGCCTGCTCGATGTGATCGGCGGCTTGGGGCTGACCCAGGCCGTAACGCAACATCATGGCAGCGCTGAGGACTTGCGCCAGCGGGTTGGCGGCATCCTGGCCGGCAATGTCGGGCGCGGAGCCGTGGACAGGCTCGAACACCCCTGGCTGGGCGGCTCCTATGCTAGCAGAGGGCAACATGCCGATGCTGCCGGTCAGCATGGCAGCCGCATCGGAGAGGATGTCGCCAAACAGGTTGCCGGTGACGATAGTGTCGAACTGGGTGGGATCGCGCACTAGCTGCATGGCGGCGTTGTCCACATAGAGGTGCGCGAGTTGGACGTCCGGGTATTCGGCCGCCAGCGCCTCGAGGCGCTGGCGCCAAAACTGCGAGACCTCGAGCACGTTGGCTTTATCCACCGAATGGAGCTTGCCGCTGCGCTTGCGCGCTGTTTCGAAGGCGACCCGCGCGATGCGCTCGATCTCGCTGCTGGTGTAGGCCATGGTGTTGACGCCGCGGCGCTCGCCCCCCTCGGCCTCGAAGATGCCTTTAGGCTGGGCAAAGTAAACGCCACCGGTGAGCTCGCGCACGACCATGATGTCGGCACCTTCCACCACCGAGCGCTTGAGCGTCGAGGCATCGGCCAGCTGCGGAAAGACGGTTGCCGGGCGCAGGTTGGCAAACAGCGATAGGCCCGAGCGCAGCGCTAGCAAGCCGGTTTCGGGCCGTTGCTCGCGCGGCAGCTCGTCCCATTGCGGACCGCCGATGGCCGCTAGCAGGACGGCGTCGCTATCGCGGCACTGCGCGAGGGTGGCCTGGGGCAGTGGCTCGCCGGTCTCGTCGATGGCCGCCCCGCCCATCAGCGCCGTTTGGAACTCAAAGCGCAGATCGCACTGCGAGCCCACAGCCTGCAAAACGCGCACGGCCACATCCATGATTTCGGGGCCGATGCCATCGCCGGGGAGCAAGGTAATGCGGTAGGGCTGGCGCATGGGAGCGGTTATTTGCTGGCTGCCGCACCCACCCTAGCCCGGTTGGCACTCCCAGCGGACAGTGCGCTCGCGGCAGGCTACCGTACCCCTAACGGTTGCTGGAGGATGCCATGGCCGGCGAGCGCTCCCAGCTTGCTCCGGATGCCGCCCAGCGCGAGGCGGGCGCCGTGATCGCCACCTACGGGCTCACCAAACGCTTCGAGCGCCAAGTGGCGGTCAACGATGTAGATTTGCAGGTTGCCCCCGGCAAAATCTACGGCCTGATTGGCCCCAATGGGGCGGGCAAAACCACGCTGCTGCGCCTGCTGGCTGCGGTCGAGGCCCCCACGCGCGGCGAAATTTACCTGCACGGCGAGCGCCTCTCGCGCGGTGCCGACAGCGCCCACCTGCGGCGCCGCCTGGGCTACCTCCCGGACGACTTTCCGGTTTATGACGACCTGAGCGTGTGGGACTATCTGGACTACTTTGCGCGCCTGTACCGGTTGCGCCAATCCCAACGCCGCCGCCGCCTGCAAGAAGTGCTGGAGCTCGTACAGCTAACGCCCAAGCGCAAAAGCGCGGTTGCCACCCTCTCGCGCGGCATGAAGCAGCGCCTGAGCCTGGCGCGCACCCTGGTTCCCGAGCCCACCGTGCTGCTACTGGATGAGCCCACCTCGCAGCTCGATCCGGCCTCGCGCCAGACCGTCTGGGACGCCATCCGGACCTTGCAGGAGGCCGGCATGACGACCATCATTGCCTCGCACGGGCTGGGCGATTTGGAAGCGCTCTGCACCTCGGTGGGAATCCTAGAGCTGGGCCATCTGGTCGAGAGCGCCCCACTACCGGTGCTGCATCGGCGCTGGGGCAGCCCCGGCGTTGTGATTTCAGTCTCGGACGGTTGGGACAACCTGCAACAGGCGCTGGCCGGTACTGCTGCCGTCAAGCGGTGGGAGCCCCTAACCCAGCAAGGCAACAGCGGCCGGATCTGGCTCCAGTTCGAAGGCGACGTGCGCGATCGCGCCGAGCTGCTGCGATCGCTAGTCCAAGCGGGCGTTGCCGTGACCGAATTTCGCCCCCATGGCCCCACCTTGGAGCAGATCTTCCAGCACCTGGACCACCAACAGGCCGATTAGCGCTTCGGCCCGATTCGGGTTAACGTTGGGACGCAGCCTGATGCTGCCAGCCGATCGGTTTGGATGAGGAGTGGGCAACCCATGGGACGCACGCTGCTGAGCCGCTTGGGCGAGCTCAACCCGCAACTGTTCCGCGAGCTCAAGGGGCGGCTGACCCCGGCTAAATTGAGCGTTGCGGCGGCCATTTCGCTAGGCGGCCAATTGCTGCTGTACGCGTTTTTGCAGGCGCGCCTGAGCGTAGATTCTTTCTGCGCGACTAGCTCGCCAGCGCTGCGTTACCGCGATGCTGATATTGGCGGGCGCGCCGGCCAAACGGCCAGCGAATCCGCCATTAATTGGCCGCTTTGGTGGCTGGATGCATTCGTTGCGCTAAGCGCGATCGGCATGGGCGCGCTGCTGGTCGTGAGCACCTACATGCTCGTTGCCGATCTGGCGCGGGAGGAGCGCCGCGGCACCCTGGCGTTCGTTCGCCACAGCCCGCAATCGGCAACCACCGTGCTGGTGGGCAAGTTGCTGGGCGTTCCCGTGCTGCTTTATGTAGCAGTCCTTTTGGCCTTGCCGCTGCATTTGGGCGCGGGTATGGCCGCCCAACTGCCGCTGGGGCCGATTTTCGGGTTTTATGTTGCCTTGGCAGCCAGTTGCGCCTTTTTCTATAGCGCTGCCCTGTTGTGGGGCCTGGTGGGCGCGCGCTGGGGACACCTCCCCATCTGGCTGGGGAGCGGTGCCGTCTTGCTGTATTGGGGCACTGCAACCGCCAACCTCTTAGACCTGGACGCTGCCTCTGTTTTCCCGCTCGTCACTGCCACCCCACTCGATTGGTTGCAGCTGTTTTACCCCGGCTTTGCCCTCCCCTATGCCGTTAGCGAAGCGCCGCACTCGCTGGAGACCATCGGCTATCTCAACATCAAGGATTGGGCGCAGCTGCAGTGGTTCGGCCAGCTGTTCTGGCAAGCGCCAGCCCGCGGGATTGGCTTCATGCTGGCCAACTACGCCATCGGAACGGTGGCAATTTGGAGCGCGCTCAAGCGCCGCTTTGACACCCCCGAACGGCCGCTTGCGAGCAAGCCCCAGAGTTATGGCATCGTGGGTGCTTTTACGTTGGGCGCTTTGGGCTTTGCCGTCCAAATGCCCGGCCTCGAGTACCGCCCAGTGGCAAGTTTCGCCATGCTGTTCGGGCTGGAGTTGCTGCTGTTTCTGGGCCTCATTGCCGCGCTTACTCCCCACCGCCCCACTTTGCAGGCGTGGCTGCGCGCGCGCGCGAGCCGCACCCGGCGGCCGCTAGCTGTCGCTCTGCTGTGGGACGATGGCAGTCCGGCTGTGGGGGCGATCGCGCTCGGCTTGGCGATTGCGTCGGCGGCAATTGGGGGGTCGGCGCTGCTGTTGCCGCTGGAGGGCAGTCGCCCGGTGGTGCTGGTGGGCTGGTTTGTCACCGCCGGCACGATTTTGCTAGCCGCCACCTTGGTGCAGGGGCTGCTACTGCTGCGGACCCGGCAACGCAGCCGTTGGGCAACGGGCGCGATTGCGGCGCTGGTGGTGCTGCCGGTTGCGAGCCGAGTGGTGGGCGGACCAACTGCGCTGGCGCTACTGCTGTTTCCAATGCCTGCGATCGGAGCTGCGCCAACCATAACCGTTTTTTGGACCATCCTGGGGCAGTGGACGGCCATCGTGCTGTTGAATCTGGGAACGGTGCAGCAGCTAAAGCGCGCCGAGCGCTCGGAGTTTGCGGCCTTGCAAGCCGAGCGTAACGCCGCCTAGCCGCTACTTTTTCTTTTGCCGCTCCTTCAGCGTTTTTTCAAGCAACTGCGGCAGTTGCGAGGGTTGCTTGGCAACGGTGACCTGGGCGCGCTCCAGGGCAGCAACTTTCTGCTTGGCGGTGCTGGTTTCGGGAAGCGGCACCGACAGGCGGGCTGCCACAATCGCGGTGGCCTCGCCCGAGCGGCGATTGATTTTGACGCGCGCCCCTGGCACGTAGGCAAACACCGGTTTGGTCAGCTCGGCAGCGACGGCGGCGGCCGCTTCTTCATCGCCCGAGCCCGGCTGGCCCACCAGCACGATGGCTTTGGTGTCCGGATCCTGCTCCAGCACCGACAGCCAGTGCCGAAAGCTCGAGCCGTAGAGTGCATCCGTGCCCAAATTGAGCGCCAGCGATTGCCCCAAACTAGCCTGGCTCAGCTGGCGGGCGACCTCATTCGTTAGGCCGTTGGAGCGGCTTATGATGCCCACCGAGCCGGCCTGGTAGAACTGCGGGTCGCTGGTGCCCAACAGCGCCGAGTTGGGGCGGATGGTGCCGGCACTACCAGGGCCCAGCAGCAGCGTCTGGGTGGCTTCGGCCTTGCGAAACAACCGCACTAGATCCAGCGGCGGCACGCCGCCCGTCACCAGGACAATCTGGCGGATGCCGGCCGTGATCGCCTCTAGGGCCGCATCCAGGACCCAGTAGGGGTGGGCAAACACCAACGAGGTTTCGATGGGACCGACAGCCTCGATCGCCTGGGCGACCAGATCGAATACCGGAATTTCGGCTTGTTCCCCGCCGCCCCAACCGGGCTGGGTACCGGCCACAACGGGCGTACCGTAGGCCTGCATCTGAGCTGCATAGTGCGCGCCCAGCGGCTCGTTGATGCCCTGAATCAGCACCCGGGATTGCGGATCGAACGGTTGCGCACTCATCGCGATTTGGCCAGCGACGCTGCTTGCCGGATGGCTTCCTCCCCATCCGCCATCCAGTGCACGGGCAACTCGGCCAAACGCTCTTGGAACGGCCCCAGATCGCCGCCCACCAAGCGGATGACGTACTGGCAGTGCTCCGAGCTTGCCTCGGCATCCGCTGGGACTTGGAGCAGGTTGGCGATTGCCTCGCCTGCGGCCTCGCTCGCGGCTGGCCCGCAGGTGAGATTGACCAGAATGACCTCGACTTGAGGCGTTGCTGCTAGCTGCATCAGCGTCTGCTCCAGCTGCCGGATGGCAGCCGTCTCGGGCGGGAGGTTGCCGGGCACGCGATCGCCGACCAGCAAGCAGCAGGCCAACTTGCCCCGATGCAGGGCCAGCAAATCCCACGTCGCCAGGGCCAAGCCCCAATCGTTGGCGATCGCGCCGATATTGGCCCGAGCGCCGTCGCTCCAATCGAGATCGCGCGGCGGGGGTGGCTCGCCCTCGGCCGGAACGGCATCTGCCGCCTGCACCTGCTGCGGGGCTGCCAGCGAGCGCAAATCCGCGTGGCGGGCAATGGCGCTATCGTTGGCTTTTACCTTGCCATCCAGGGCCATGACTTCGCTGTCGGGGCCGATCCCCAGCGGGTTGATCTCGACGCTATTGAGATCTTTGTCCACCAGCAGCTGGTACATCTTTTCGATCACCGTGCTGATGGCCTGGATGCGATCGCCACTCAAGCCCATGCGGATGGCGAGGTGGCGCGCGTAAAACGGCGAAAAATCGTCATCGACCACCACGCTCTGCAGCTGCTCCACCACTGACTCGGGCCCCATGCCGCCCTGGACCGATCCCAACAGCACCAGACACTGGCGCTGGTAATCCAGCACCACCGCTAGCAAGAACTCTTGCTCGGCGTCGTAGCGGGCCTCGGCCAGCAGCACCTGGGGATACTCGCCCAAAATGGGCAAGTTAAAAATACTGCGCGCCGCGGCGATGGCATCGATGGTGTTTTCGACAAAGCGCACGCCACCGACCTGCCCGCGCCCGCCGGCGTGGACCTGCGACTTAAGGACCACCGGGTAGGGGATTTGCAGTCGCTTGAGGCTGCGGGGATCGTCGATGCGTTGCGAGGGCAGCACCGGGATACCCACTTCCCCAAATAGCTCCTTAGCTTGGTACTCCAGTAAATCCATGGGGAAGCGAGCGCTGGCAGGGGTTAGCGCGGGTCGATGAGCTGGGCGTTGCGGTTGAAAAACTGGCGGTAGACACCCTCAGCTACCAGCAGCGTAGCAACCGCACTGGCCGCCGCTTGCATTACCAATACTAACCCTTGATAGGCGGCGGCATTGAGCGGATCGATGCCGCCCAGTAGCTGGCCGGCCAGCAGGCCGGGCAGCGTTGCCAGCCCCACCACGCTCATTTGATTGAGCGCGGGTAGCATGCCCGCACGGACTGCTGCCTGGCGGTAGGGGGTGGCAGCTTGCCGCGGCGTTGCCCCCAAGCTCAGGTGCGTCTCAATGGCGGAGCGGCTGCGGCTCAGGGTGTCCACCAGGCGCTCGCCGGCAACAGTGGCGCTGCTGGCGGCATTGCCCACGGTCATGCCCGCCAATGGGATGAGGTACTGGGGTTCGTGCCAGCTGGGCGGTTGCCCGATCGCGACCAAGACGTAGCCGAGCGTCAGCGTGCTGCTGGCTAACAACGCGCCCCAGTTTAGGGGCAACAAACGCGGCAGCCGGCGCGAGATGCGATTGCGGGCGGCTAGCGCCGCAACGGTTATCATAACCGCCAGGGCGAGGGCGACCGCCCAGGGAGCATCCAATACAAAGACCGCGCCCAAGGCGTAGCCCAGCGCCGCCAACTGCAGGCAAGCGCGGCCGGTCGCCAGCACGATTTGCCCCTCCAGCTCCAGGCGCTGCCAGCTCGAGAGGGCCAAAGCCCCGCCCATGGGGACCAGGGCCAGTGCCAAATCGAGGGGCTCTAGGGTCAGCCAATCGGCCATCCGCCCGTTGCTCCGCTTCCACCGCAGCCAATCCTGTCATGACAACCGCCATCAACGCGACCGCCGTTCCGCTTGTGGACCTGCAGCGGCAGCACGCGCAGCTGGGCAATGCGCTGGAGGAAGCGGTTGCCGAGGTGTTGCACGCCGGTCGCTATGTCGGCGGCGAGGCCGTGGCGGGCTTTGAGCGCCAGCTGGCTGCCGAGCTGGGGGTCGCCGAGTGCGCTAGCTGCAACTCTGGCACGGATGCCCTCTATCTGGCGCTGCGCGCCTTGGGCATTGGCAGCGGGGACGAGGTCATCACCACACCGTTTACGTTTATTGCCACCGCCGAGGCGATCGCGGCTGCCGGCGCCACCCCCGTTTTTGTCGATATTGAGCCTGGCAGCTTCAACCTGGACCTCTCGCAGTTGGAAGCGGCGATTGGGCCGCGCACGCGCGTCGTGTTGCCCGTGCACTTGTTCGGCCAGCCCGTCAATATGACCCGGCTGCTGGCGATCGCGCGCGCGCACAGGCTCTACACCATCGAGGATTGCGCCCAAGCAGCAGGCGCGCAGTGGCAGGGGTACCCTGTCGGCAGCCTGGGGGATGTGGGCTGCTTTAGCTTTTTCCCCACCAAGAACTTGGGGGCCTGCGGCGATGGGGGCGCGATCACCACCAACGATCCGGCCCTGGCCGCGCGGTTCCGTCAGCTCGCCGACCACGGGCGCGAGCAAGGCTACTACCACACGCTGACTGGCACTAACAGTCGCCTGGATACCCTCCAGGCGGCCATCTTGCAGGTTAAGTTGCCCTACCTAGCGCGCTGGAACCAGCAGCGTCGCGAGCTGGCGGCCGGCTATCAGCGCGCGCTGCGCTCGCGCTCCGAGCTGGGATTGCCGCGCGAGCCAGCTGGCGGCCGCAGCGTCTGGAACCAGTACACCGTGCGCGTCCCCGGCAGCGATCGCCGCGATCGCCTGCGCCAGGCTTTGCACGAGCGTGGCATTGGCACTGCCGTTTACTATCCGCTGCCGCTGCACCGCCAGCCCGCCTACGCCCATTTGGGCTATCGGCCCGGGCAGCTGCCCGCAGCCGAGCGCGCGGCGCGCGAGGTGCTGTCGCTACCGTTGTTTCCCGGCCTGACGGCCCAAGAGCAGCAGCACGTCGCTGCTTGCCTGCACGCCAGCTGGCAGGCGCTGGCTGCTTAGGGCTCGCGCGCTTGCAAGTGGGGCGCGCTGCAGCCGGTTAGGGCTTCGGCCACATCGCGCACTGCCGCCACCATGGCGACTTCGCTATCGAGTTGGTTGATGGCCGAGCCTATTCCAACGCCCGAGGCGCCAGCCGCGATCGCCATGGGCGCTGTAACGCGCGACAGCCCTGAGGCGCACAAAACCGGCACTGAGACTGCCTGCGCGATGGTGTAGGTAGCAGCCAGCGTGGGCGCCGCTTTTTCGATCAAGCCCGTGGTGCCGCTGCGCTCGGGGGTGCTGCTGGTGCCGCCCTCGGTTTGGATTAGATCGGCGCCCTGGGCGACCAGTTGCTCGGCCAGTTGGGCTTGCTCGTCTAGCGCCAGGATGTGGGGCACCGTCACCGAGAGGGTGGCCTCGGGCAGGCGCTCGCGGGTCTGGCGCGTTAGGGCCAAAACGTCATCGGCCTCAAAGCGGTAGCCCTGGGCGTAGAAGCTGTCAAAATTGCCGATCTCGATGGCATCGGCCCCGGCCTCGACGGCGCGCTCGAGCGCTGCTGCTTCAACGGCTGAGGCGCAAACGGGCAAGTTGGTGAGCTTGCGCGCTAGCGCTACCAGATTGGGATCGGCTGCAATATCGACAAAGGTGGCACCGCCTGCTGCGGCCGCTTGCACCACAGCCCCCACGCGATTGGCGTCGCGGTTGCTCAGGCCGCTAATGACTTTGAAGGCGCGCCGTTGCGCTAACGCTTGCTGCAGTTGCGAATGCATCATCGTGTCGCTCGCTTCAACCGACCTCGGCCCCAATTCTAGCCATCGCGGGCCGCGATATTGCCCTCGGCCCCGTCCGAGTTCGAGTGGCTCGGGGCCGCTCGCTTGCGGGCGCGAACTTGCTGCCACAGCGACTCCACCTCCGCTTGCAAATGGAGCAGCTTGGCGTGCTGCTCGGCTTTGTAGATCGACTTTTCGATCTTGCGCAAGCGCGCATTGTGGTTGAACTCTGCCGGCAGCTTGGGCAGCGACGGCCACCGGTCAAACGGGACAGGCGATCGCGGTGACATCGGGCAGCAGTTCGTTCGGACTTAGTTCCCCCATTGTACCGAGGGGGCCGGCCGGCGCTATTGCTGCGTCGGTTCTTTGGACGGTTGCTCGCTGTTGGCCGTGGCGCCCGTGGGGGACTCAGCCTCGCCGGTCGCTGCCAAGGTTTTGCTCAGCCGCAGCCCGTACATGTAGACGCGCAGGTCCTCGCCCACTTTGCCCGCTAGCAAAAAGCAACCCAGCAGGTTGGGCACCGACATCCCCAGCAGCATCATGTCGCTAAAGTCCAGCACGGCGCCCAGATTGACCACCGACCCGATGAAAACAAACACCACGAACACGACTTTGAACGCCAAGGTGCTGCCATCGCCGAACAGATAGATCCAGGCTTGCTCGCCGTAATAGCTCCAGGAGATGATGTTGGAGAAGGCAAACAGCAGCACGGCGCCTGCCAGCGCTACCGGCAACCAGCCCGCCACCGTGCCGAAAGCAGCGGCCGTGAGCTCGACGCCATCGGCCTGGGCGGCAGCGCTGCCCTGATACACCCCCGTCACCACAATCGAGAGCGCCGTGAGGTTGCAGATGATGATGGTGTCTACTAGCGGCTCCAGCGAGGCCACCATGCCTTCCCGCACGGGTTCTTTGTTGCGCGTGGCCGAGTGAGCGATCGCCGCCGAGCCGATGCCGGCCCCGTTGGAAAAGGCAGCCCGCCGGATGCCTTGCACCAGCACCCCGACAAAGCCCCCCTGCACGGCCTCGGGCGAGACAGACTGCTCGAGCATGATGGCGAGCGCCTCCGGCACGATTGCGGCGTGGTCGATCAAAATCCAGATGCAGCCGCCGACGTAGCCCAGTACCACCACCGGCACCAAGCGGCTGGTCACGGCCCCAATGCGGCTGATGCCGCCAACGATCACCACCCCCACCAGAAAGGCAATGGCAAAGCCATAGAGCCAGCTGCGCTCGGCCAGATAGGGCACGACATTGGCCAGGGCCGCGTAGGATTGGTTGGCCTGGAACATGTTGCCTGCCCCCAGCGAAGCCGCCACGCACAGCAGGGCAAACAGCACGGCCAAGCTTTTGCCCAGCGTGGGCCAGCCCAGCTCGGCAATGCCGTTGGCGAGGTAGTACATGGGCCCGCCTGCGACCGTGCCGTCCGAGCGCACCAGGCGGTACTTTTGAGCCAAGGTGCACTCGACGAACTTGCTCGACATGCCCAAAAAGCCGGCCAGGATCATCCAAATGACGGCGCCGGGGCCGCCGAGCTGAATGGCGATCGCCGAGCCGGCAATGCTGCCCAGCCCCACCGTGGCCGAGAGTGCAGTCGAGGCCGCCTGGAACGGCGAGACCTCGCCTTCCCCCGGACCGCCACCGCTGGTGTCTTCCTTGCCAAACAGCACCTTGAGCGCGTGCCGGAAGCCGCGCAGGTTAATAAAGCCGGTGCGCAGAGTGAAATAGATCCCGCCCAGCAGCAGCCACAGTACGATCAGCGGGACGCCGGCCACCTCAAAGAAAAAAACCGTTTCGATCGCAGCGACCGCCTGGGAGAAGAAGCTGTCGAGGCGCTCAATGGCGCTCAGCGAGCTCTCCCGGTCCAGATAGGGCGGTAATTGAAAGCCATCTGCCTCAGCGGCTCCGACCGGCAGCGGCTGCAACTGGCCTGGCAGCCAGACGCCGCTCTCGCTCAAGCGTCCGGCTAGCGGGGCGAGTGGCAAGGGCAGGCTCGCGCCGAAGGGCATAGCCACCGTTGGCACGCACGTCAAAGGGCGGTTGCCGCTGCCGTGGCAGGCCAACCTGTTGTTAAGTATATGGCATAACTTCACCCGGGCAGGGTCGCGCCGGGGAACAGCCTCCTTGGGGCGCTAGCCCCCGGAGTCGGGGCTGCCGTTGACGAGCGCCTCCCCGCGCGCTAGCAGTCGAGCCGTCAGGCAGTCGCAGTCAGCGGCGGTGAGCCGGATGCCTTCCCAGTCGCGATCGGCGGTGGAGGCGCTGAGGTTGGCGGCGCCAATGGTGCTGCCAGCATGCTGCCGGTGCAAGCTCAGCGCTGGCCCGCCGCCTGCGAGCAAATCGCGGTTCACTAGAGGGCTAAACATGGCCACCTCGGGCAGCGCGGGCAACGCCAGCCAGCTATCCAGGGCGCTCAGCAGCTTGGGGCCGACCAACTGCGGCATCATGTTGCCTTGGTGGCGGCGGACCACGCGCTGGCAGGCATGGATGTAGAAGGCAAGGAAGGGGTTGTCGCGGGCGAAGGCGCAGACAGCGTTGTGAACTTGGCGGTAGGCGCGCAGTTGCTGCCGCTGGCGCTGGATCCAGACTTCGCGGCCAAAGGCGTACCCTTGCGGCGTCTCCATGGCTAACCGCGCCGGGGCAAAGACCAAAACGTCGGCATCGAGCCAGATGGCGCGCTCGTAGCCTGCTTGCAAGCATTCCTGGGCTAGCAACAGCCGCGCCAAATCAGTGGCAACCACGGGCCGCTCGCGGGTCTTTTGCCGGTACCAATCGGGCAGGCGCTCGAATAGCGCATCGCCGATAAAGCAGTAGGCCCACCCTTGGCGCTCGGTCCAGTCCCGAACGCTGGCCAGGCAGGTGGCAATCCAGGCCGGCACATCGTGATCGCGATAGCTCTGGCAGACGATGGTGGTCATGGCCGCACTGTCGGCTCCGCGCGATCGCCGGCTCGAGGTCAATCGGATTGCGCTCGGGTTGGGGGAATTGAGGCTCGGTCAGTCCTAGTACGTTCGCTCGAGGGCCTTGCGCCTTTTGTGTCGTTTGTGCTTTTCGACTTCGTGGTGCACTTTTCGTTCGGCTTGATGATAGTGCTTGGCTTTGTGCAGGCGGTAATAGTGAGTAATGCCACCCAGCAAAAACAGGATGCTGCCAGCAATGTACTCCCACCCCACGTAGGCAAACAAGACCCAGTTGTCTTCTAGGTTTAGCGCCTCCGATAAGTAAGGCAGCGATGCAACTAAAAACAGAATCGAGCCTAGCGCAAACGCAATAGCAGTCACATTTAGCAGTTGCAGCCGAACGATCGACTCTTCCTTGATGATCTGGATGGCGTTCAAAAAAGCCCCAAACAGGAAAAACAGGCTGCCGACTGTAAAGCACCATCCCCCGGCCACAATCCAATCGATTTGCGATAGAAATAACAGGCTGCCGACGGTAAAAAGCACGGTTCCGCCCACGTAAATACCGGCGATCACGAGCTCCAGCCAACTCCAGATTTTGGAGCCCTTTCCGGACCTAACGTAGGCCGAGGATTCCAATAAGTCGTAGCCGGTCACGAGCAAATAGACCAGCGAGCCGATAAAGAATATCCATGCCCCTAAATCAGATAGGGCTTCGTATTGGGGCAGGAAAAAGATGCTGCCCAGAATAAAGGTCGAGCCGCCGACAATGTAGAGGATGGCACTCGTCCGTTCCCAATTTAAGCGGCCTGCACCTAACCTGGCCGGAAACAGGCGCTGGCGGGGTCGGTTGGTAAATAGGCGTGGCATAGGGCGCGCTAGGCCATGACGCTCTCGCTCACTATACTAGTGCAATTTGCCTCATACCAATTCTCGTGGCTTGTGCACTAGATTGCGATCTCCAAAACTCCTTCAATATAGGAGTTATGAACTTTGGTCAGCGTGCATCTGCTGCTCAAATTCTGCTCAGCCGGCGCGCTCAACGGCTGCTGCAGGGCGGTGTAGGCTGCAATGCCATCGCCGTCGGCGCTCCGCTCGGTTGGGGGGCCCTAGCTGTGGCCGTAGCCGCGGTAGTCGTAGGCCGGCACGGCAAAGCCAGACTGCTGCAGGGCAGTCAGTTCGGCAGTGCAGAAAGCGAACGGAACGTAAGCGATCACCAGCACCACACCAACCAGGATGCGGCAACCAGGATCGGGGGTCCCACAAAACTAACAAGCTTTTAAAGCAAGTCAGCTACTCAGAAAGGGGACTCAGAAACGCTTCCAGCCGGTACAAGATTAGCACTCTGCGTTACCTCCATACTCTGGTTTCGTAGTTAATTCTATACGCGTTAGTAATATTTTTCCATAGCTGCTGATAGAGAGGATTTTTAGCTTTTGTTTTCTTAGGTTGCAACAATTTAACTCCAGATTTCAGCTCGAACTCATCATAAAAAGGTCTATGATTGATTATGTCCTCAACGACCGAATTAAGCCGCTTTTCGCCAATACCATTGACGTTGCCAAGCTTTGCCTCTAATGTCCTTTGCGGTTCCAAGTTAACTAATAGCTCAGTATCAGGAACAACTTGTTGAAATATGCGCTCGGCTCGATCCTGCTGCCTCTCTAGAGTCTGCTCGATCGACTCGAGCTTTCTCTGGATCGGTGTCAAATCAACGCTGCTGCCGTTTCCATCCGAGGCTTGCAAGATTTGCGCTTTTTCGATCTGATTCGCTACCCCTTCATCCTCATCCACCTGAATGCAGTAGGCAACTTTTTGATCGGCTCGCTTGGTAGCCTCTAATATTACTGGACTACCAATTAATTGGTAGTTATGTCTGCCCAGCTCGCGCACGTAGACTGGTACCCAGTTTCGTCCCTTTTCTCGAATGCTAAGGGCAAGCTCGTTGGCTAGTGAGGCTTCTTGCTCAGTAATCTCTCGATTGTAGCTTATGTTTTTGGTTGCTGTTTTTATAAGCTCCCCAATATTTGCTTTTCCCATAATATTGCCTCATTTGCTCGAGTCAACAAAAATCGAATTAGCCAGGCTTAGAAAGTTTTTAGTGGCTTTGTTATTAGGTGACTTAAAAACGACTGGTTTCTGGGCATCTATTGATTTAACTGTCTCTGCATATCGCCCCATAACCCAATCTCGCCACTCTATATCAAATTCCTCCAATTGTTCTCGCACTCTTTTGACGGAATTCTCGCCAGTTTCGCCTTGGAAAAGGCAATTGACGATGCACCCGTAAACCATCGGTGGTTCGCTAGTCTCATCTTCTTCTTGAAACTCTTCCGATGTAAGATAGCGAGTTCGAAGATCTTTGACGGCCTCTACGGCAAACTTTGAATCATCGATCACTGGAATCAAAATATCTGAAGCATGAGCGGCCATCTTGCCAAACGGTATCCACGATGGGGAGGCATCAATAAAGATGTAGTCGTAATGGCCGCAGGCTTCTTCTAGTAGGTCCTGTAGCGCTGTCATCTGCGCCGTACCCTCAGGTCCCCTGCGTTCAACTGATTTGATCGATTCATCTCCGGGTATGACATAGAGTTTATAAATTTGGCTGGAGCCAAATAGCGCCTGTCCTGGCAACCGCGAACGTCTGACCTCAAACGATTGCTCCCGGATAAGATGGTCAGGTCGAACTTCCCCAACACCGGTGGCAGCGTCATCGAGCGCTTCTTGCATTGTGACAGGCGGAGTATAGTCCCACATCTGGGGGAAGCCTGTTAGCGTGTTTAGATCGCCTTGCAGGTCGAAGTTGACCAAAAGAACCTTGGCATCTTGCTCCTGGGCCAACGCTGCCCCTAAGTTAGCTGTCATGGTCGTTTTACCAACGCCTCCCTTTTTGGCCCAAAACATGGCAGTTAGCGCTCGCCTGGGAGACTCAAGGCGAGCGCGTATCTCGCTCAAGATTTGCTCAATGTTGCTAGCAGATAAATTATAAAGCGGCGTTCTCAGAACGGAAATGGCGCCGTGCCGCTGCCATAGCTGCAGTTGCAGTCCATTAGTGGCGAGACCAAACTGGGCCGAAGACACCGCCATTTGCTCTCGAACTTCTTGAATGGCTTGGCCGATCAAGTTTTTATTGACCGACTTGTGCTCGACCACCAGTATGGGGTGCGAGAAACTATCTGATTTGCGATAGCATGCATAGTCGGGGATAATATTTTTCTTTTTGCTGTTATTGCGATTGCGAAATCCTTTGGATTTTGAGACTTCAGTCTTCTTGAAGCCCAATCCCTCATACAGAAGCGCTGACGTGAATAGTTTGTCTAGATCGGCTTCCGATGTTCCGACAGGGATTTCGTCAAATATAGCCTGCCAATCCACCATAGTTGCTATTGGACTGCAAACGGTTGCACCCTAACGGCTCGAGCGCAAAAGTGGCATCCCATTGAAAGTCGCTAGCGCGGTAGCCAACTGATTGCCCGGATTTGCAAAGCAAGTTTAACTTTTTTGAACGGCTTGTTACGCTCTTTTGCAACTGCAGTCGCAGCTCCTCAAAATCCCACTACTGCGGCCGTTGAGGCGTGTTAGCATGCGCGGCTAGCCGCAAACGTTGTGGAGGAGGGGAACCGTGGCGCTAAGGGTTGCCGTTGTGGGAGGCGGACCGGCGGGTGCCTCCGCAGCCGAGACACTGGCTGAGGCCGGCATTGAGACCTATCTTATCGAGCGCAAGCTCGACCACGCCAAGCCCTGCGGTGGGGCATTTCCGCTCTGCATGGTGGACGAGTTCGATCTGCCGCCCGAAATTATCGATCGGCGGGTGCGCAAGATGAAAATGATCTCGCCCTCCAATACCGAGGTGGACATCCAGCTGGAGCGGGATAACGAGTACATCGCCATGTGCCGCCGCGAGGTGCTGGATGGCTTCATGCGTGATCGCGCCGCCGAAAAGGGCGCCCAGGTCATCAACGGCACGGTGCAAAAAATCGAGCTACCCCAAAGCCGGCGCGAGCCCCACGCCATCCACTACGCCGACCATAGCGACGGCAGCGCGGTGGGTCAGTCGCAGACGCTGCACGCCGATGTTGTCATTGGAGCCGATGGCGCCAACTCCCGCGTGGCCAAGGCCATCAATGCCGGCGACTACAACTACGCCATCGCCTTTCAGGAGCGCGTGCGCCTCACCGACGAGCAAATGGCGCACTATGAAGACCGGGCCGAGATGTACGTCGGCGATGATGTCTCGCCCGATTTCTACGCCTGGGTCTTTCCCAAATACGACCACGTGGGCATTGGCACCGGCACCATGAAGGCCAACAAGGCCAACATCAAAAAGCTGCAAGCCGGCATCCGCGAGCGCTGCGCCCACCGCACCTCGGGGGGTGAGGTCATCAAGATTGAAGCCCATCCCATCCCCGAGCACCCACGGCCGCGGCGCGCGCTGGGGCGCGTGGCCCTAGTGGGCGATGCCGCCGGTACTGTGACCAAATCCTCGGGCGAGGGCATTTACTTTGCGGCCAAATCGGCCCGCATGTGCGCCGAGACCATCGTCGAGCGCTCGCAAAACGGGCGCTATGTCCCCACCGAAGACGATCTCAAGCTCTACCTCCAGCGCTGGGACCAAAAGTACGGCATGACCTACCGGGTCATGGACCTCCTGCAGCGGGTATTCTACCGCTCCGACGCCACGCGCGAGGCCTTTGTCGAGATGTGCGCTGACAAAGACGTGCAGAAAATGACCTTCGATAGCTACCTCTACAAGACCGTGGCGCCGGCCAACCCGCTGACGCAGATGAAGGTCACCGCCAAGACCCTGGGCAGCCTCATGCGGGGGAACGCGCTAGCCCCCTAGGCTGCCAACCGTTCGGGAAACGGTCGGCGTTCCCAGGCGCGGGAAGCGTCTGGGGACTTTGCTGATGGCGCGTCCGATAGTGCTAGGTTGGCGATCGCCGCAAACGCGCGCACGCGCCATGGCAGACCGCATCCTCGTGGGCTTATCGGGCGGGGTCGATAGTTCGGTAACCGCCGCCACGTTGCAGCAGCAAGGCTACGACGTCACCGGCGTCTCGCTCTGGTTGATGCAGGGTGGGGGCCAGTGCTGCTCGGAAGGCATTGTGGATGCCGCCGCCATCTGCGAGCAGCTGGGCATTGCCCACCACGTGGTCGATACGCGCGAGCTGTTTCGCGAGCATGTCATCGACCCGCTCGTGAGCGGCTACAGCACCGGCATCACGCCGCTGCCCTGCGCCCAGTGCAACCGCTCGGTCAAATTCGGCCCCATGCTGCGCTATGCGCGCGAGGTGCTGGGCATCGAGCGCATCGCCACCGGGCATTACGCCCGCATCCGCTACGACGCCGGGCGTGATCGCTACCAACTGCTGCGCGCAGTGGACCAGCACAAAGATCAGTCCTACTTTCTGTACGGCCTGCCGCAAGAGCAGCTAGCCGCCATTGCGTTCCCGCTGGGGGAGCAAACTAAAGGCCAAACGCGCCAAATCGCGGCCCAGCTAGGGCTCAGAACGGCCGATAAGCCCGACAGCCAGGATTTGTGCGTTGCCGACAGTTACGGCTCGATGCAGGAATTTCTGGATGAGTACATTGCCCCGGTTGAGGGCGACATTGTCGATACCGCGGGCAACGTCCTGGGCAAGCACCAAGGCGTGCACCACTTCACCATCGGCCAGCGGCGCGGGTTAGGCATTGCGGCTGGCGAGCGCCTCTACGTCACGGCCCTGGATGCGAGCGCCAACCAGGTCGTCGTTGGCAACCGCCAGCACGCCACCAGCACTGAATGCACAGCCAGCGGTTTCAACTGGATCTCAATGCCCGAACCGAGCGCGCCGCTGCGAGCGCAAGTGCAGGTGCGCTCGCGCATGGCACCAGCGCCGGTCACGGCCGTGCCGTTAGGGGAAGGCCGGATGCGGCTGCTGTTTGACGAGCCCGAGTTCAGCATTACGCCGGGGCAAGCAGCCGTCCTCTACGACGGCGATTGCCTGCTGGGCGGGGGCACCATCGAGCGCTCGCCGCCATCGGCAGGCGGGTAGTTGGCAATCAGCAGCTCGTTGATGGCCCCGCGGCGGTCGGGCTTGCTGTTGATGGCGCGCGTCGCCGCGACGCGCTCGATCCAGTAGCCCCGATAAGCCGCATCGAAAAACGCATCGTCGGGGTCGGCGTTGCGCGGATCGGCATTGCTCAGCAGCAGCTTGGCCCCCTTGGCATCTAGGCGGGCGAACCAATCGCGCAGCCGCAGCTGTTCGGCATCGTCGAAGGCGGCCGGGGCATAGGCATTGAAGCGGGCGGTTTTGCCGATGGGGCGGTAGGGCGGGTCGAGATAGACCAGCGTCTGCCCGTCAATGGCAGGTTCGCAGTGGGTAAAGTCGCCCCACCCGATCCGCGCGCGCTGCAGCAGTTGGGCAACGGCCCGCAGGTTGGCCGCATCGCAGATGCGGGGGCGGGCGTAGCGCCCGAAGGGGACGTTGAACTCGCCGCGAGCGTTGACGCGAAAGAGGCCGTTAAAGCAGGTGCGGTTGAGAAAGATCAGCTGCGCGGCGCGCTCGATGCGATCAGCGCTGGTGGGCGAGGCGCGGTTAAAAGCGGCGCGCACTTGGTAAAAATAGGTCCGGCGCTCGGGCTCGGCGAGGCGCTCGTAGTGTGCCTGAATCTGGGCGAGGCGCTCGATAAGCGGCTCGACAGCCTCCCGGACGGCCGTGTAGGCCAGCGCTAGCTCGGCGCTGCGATCGGCGAGGAAAAACTCGGCAACAGGATAGTGCTGGGCGACGTGCAAAAAAACGGCCCCGCTGCCCACAAACGGCTCGACGTAGCGCGCGATCGCGCCGTTGGCGAGCTCGGCCGGCAAGCGCCGGTCAATGTAGGCCAGCAACTGGCCCTTACCGCCCGCCCACTTCAAAAAGGGCTTGGCTGACTGGTAGGTTGGCATCTCGAATGGGGGGGAGTGCAGGTCAGCAGGCCATTCGAGCTAGCGTTATTTACAGTAACGATCGCAGTATCGCTGCCACACCACTATGGATGCTTCTGCCGCCACCACGCTGGACGAACGGCAAGCCCCCACCCCAGTCCCGCCGCCCGAGCAGCGGCCCTTTCCGTTTGAGGTCCCTACGCCAGCGGATGAAGCGGCCATCCGCAAGCAGCTCGGTGATCGCGGCATGCCGGGCAAAATCGGGGTCGCGCGGCGCTGCTGCTGGGGCTATCCCCAAGCAGTCGTCAACGCACCACTGTTGGTGGGGCCGCGGCTCTCGGTGGCCTCAACCCTGACCCGATTGACCTGCCCGCTGCTGGTGGCAGCCGTTAACGAGCTGGAGCACGAGAAGCAAATCGAGCGCTACGACGAGCGCGTGCGCCGCGATCCCAAGCTGTGGCGCGAGCTGGAGGCCACGCACCGCTCGGCAGCCCGCGATCGCGTTGCCCTGCTGCCGGCCGAGTGGCGGCAGCGCCTGGAGCGCGATCCCCAACTGGCGCACTTTCGCTGGGTGCTCTACGAAACCGGCCTCTCCGGCATCTCCCGCACCGACCACATCAAGTGCCTGCACGCCCACCTGGCCGACTACCTGGGCCGCACCGATAACCCCATCGGCCGCAAGGTGGCCGCAACGCTGCGCGCGCGCGGCATCCCACTGGAAGGGACGCGCGAGTGCTGGCGCTACTGCACCCCCGCCGAGGGCGTCTAATCGCGGCCCGCCGGATCGAGCATGAGCTCCAAATGGGCCTGAGCGTCCGCCAGCGCCTCACCGGGCTCGGCCTGGCCCAGCAGCGAGGCTTCGATCGCGCGCCCAAAATGCTTGGAGATGCGCGCGTAGCCAGCGCGAATGGGCCGCGATCGCGCCCAGCCCATTTGCTGCAGAAAAATGTTCAGAACCGGGTTCTCGCGAACCACCTCGCGGTAAGCCTCGCTCTGCCGGGCAGTGGTAGTAACGGGCAAATAGCCCGTCTCGCGGGCCCACTCGATTTGAAATTCATCGCTAAGGACAAATTCTAAAAAGCGCAGGGCCGCTCGCTCGCGCTCGGGGGTGCTTTGGAAAGCAAACAGGTTCTCGCCCCCCACTACAGCTGCCTGCTGTTGGCGAGCCGGAAAGGGGAAAGCATCGTAATCAACATCGCTCTGGCGCAACTGCCGCAGTGTCCACGGCCCGGTTACCTGCATGGCGGCCCGGCCGGTGAGGAAACCTTCCAACAAAAAGCCCCGGTTGGGCGGCGAGAGGGTCGCCCAGTCCTGCGCCACCAAATCGACCCCGAACTGCAGGGCCTCGGCAGTTCCCGGGTCGACCAGTTGCGGCTCGCCGTCGGCATCCACCAGCTCGCCGCCCGCTGCGTAGACAAACGGCAACCAGGCAAACACGGTCCACTCGTTTTGGCCCAGCGACAGCAACAGGCCGTACTGCTCTGGGGTACCATCGCCGTCGCGATCGCGGGTGAGCCGGCGGGCCACCTGGCGCAGCTCCGCCCAGGTTTGGGGTGGCTGCTCGATCCCGGCCTGCTCGAACAAGCTGGGGCGATAGAAAATCGCCGCATTGTTGGTGCCCAACGGCACAGACCAGCTGCGGCCGTCCAGTTGCATGGACTCCAGCAGGGCAGGCTCGATGCGCTCGCGCAGCCCAGTCCGCGCTAGCCACTCGTCCAGAGGCCGAATGGCCCCGAGCGCCACCAGCTGCCCCGTGATTTGCGGCGCGAACCACAGCAAATCGGGGGTAGCCTCGCCCACAATGGCAGTCAGGATTTTGGGCAGCTGGTCGCTGGGCTGGCCCAGATAGCGCGGCTCAACGCGGAGGTCGGGCTGCCGCCGGTTGAAGCGCTCGACCAACCGCTCGAACACTTCGCGATTGGCCGGCGGGTTGATGCCGTGCCACAGCCGCAGCGCGAGCTCGCCCTCGCGAGGGGCGCGGCTGTCGCTGCAACTACCCAGCACCAGCATCAGGCTCGCAAGGGCGGCTAGCAGCAAGGGCTGCCAGCGCAGGGGGCGGGCTGGCATGGCTATTGCGGCGCCCGTTCGCGTTGCTGCAGGTACTGGCGCACGCCCTGACTGACTTGTTCTAGGTTGTTGGCAATCTTTTGGCCCAGCAGGTCTTCCACAATGCGGGCGATGCGCCTGGCCAAAAACGGCGGGACGCCCTGGAGCTGCTTGGCATCGATGATAAACGCGCCCCGCGTCTCGATCCGGGTGGCGCCCCCGGCCTCCAAAAAGCGGTTGCAACCGGCACAATGCACAGCCTGGGTAAAGGCGTGGGTCTCAATGTGCCAATCGAGGGCCCAATCGTCGCTGCGCCAGGTGTCGTACTCGGTCCAGGCCAGCATGGCCTCGCTCAGAAACGCCTTGGCGACCCCCGGGATGTCGCCGCCGCCGTGCCACTCGCTGACGCAGTCAACGCGGCTGCCGGTTTGCTGGCGGGATTTGAGGTAAAAAGCGCGCATATCGGACAGGTAGGGGACGATCTGGGCGAACCGGTCCCGAAACGTGGTGTAGACCCGCTCGCGCGGGAACGGGATGCGCGTATCGGCAGCGATCTTCATGGCGAGCTGGTAGTGCGTTCGGTCAGTTGGCGGAACCAAGCTTCAAAGCGATCACCGAGCGCCTCGCGCGAGTACTCGGCCTCGGCCTGCTGGCGGCAGGCGCGGCGATCAAGGTGCCCGAGCGCCTGGATGCCCTCGACGAGGCCGGCCACGCGATCGGGCTCGACCAGATACCCCGTCCGGCCGTGCCGCACGATCTCGCTGGGACCGCCGCGCCAGTAGGCAATGACGGGGACGCCGCAGGCCAGGGCTTCGATGGCAACGTTGCCAAAGGCCTCCAGCCAGCGCGGGGTGACCAGCAGCCCCTGGCAGCGGCGCAGTTGCGCCTGCAGGGCCTCGGTGGCCAAAAAGCCTCGGTACTCAAAGGGCGCATCCGGATACTGCCGGCAAACGCCCTGCCAGTAGGCTTCATCCTGAATCTTGCCCCAGATGCGCAGCGGCATGCCCGCCTGCTGGGCGGCTGCGATCGCGTCCTCCAGGCCTTTTTCGGGGGCGATGCGCCCCACCCACCCCAGGGCGGCATCCGGCTGGGCGCAGAAGCGGTATTGGGCCAGATCGATGCCGCTGCCCAGGCACCGGCAGTGCGCGGCAAAGGGGAACGTGGCGGCTTGGCTGGCCGTGTAAACGCCCACCGTTCCGGGAAAGCGCTCGGCCACCTGGGCGGCTACGGGATCGAGCGCGTTCTGCATCGAGCCCATGCTGAGAAAGTGGGCAATGGAGCGCTGGAAAAACGGGGTGAGATAAAACGGCAGCCAGTCAAAGGCAAAGTTGACCAGCAGATCGCACGCCGGTTGCAGCGCGCGCGCCTGGGCCCACATGTTGCCCAGAACCGGGTTGGCGGGCATGCAGATGGCTGCGCCGCCATCGCGGGACTGGGCAGCGCTTTGCAGGTTGCCGCCCACTTCGCGCACCGGGATGCCGGCCAGCGCGGACCCGGCTGGTGCCACCACCTCCACTTGGTGGCCGCGGCGCAGCATCTCGGCGGCAACGTCGCGGACGGTGAGCTCCACGCCGCCGCCATCGCCCGTTCCCAGCACGCCCACTGGCGTCGAGAGCAGCTCCAGCTTGAGAGAATCCGGCACGGCAGGGGCGATTGAGACCGCTTCGGGCATTGTAGGGCCAAGGCCCTGGTGCGATACGCTGGGTAGGTTCGAGCCCCAGCCCAATGGGGCCGCTTAGTTCGCGCATCGCAATCCCCCATGATATGGCCGTTTCGCTCCAGACCCGCCAAGCAAATCGCGCGCTTGGAGATCTCGGGCGCGATCGCGGGCGGGATGCGCCAGCGCGCGCTCAAAGCCCTCAAAACGGTTGAGGAGAAAGGCTTTCCAGCGTTGCTGCTGCGCATCGACTCGCCGGGCGGGACAGTGGCCGACTCGCAGGAGATCTTCAACGCGCTCAAGCGCTTGCAGGACAAAACGGCGATTGTGGCGAGCTTTGGTAACGTCTCGGCCTCAGGGGGGGTCTATGTGGGGATGGGGGCGCCCCACGTGGTGGCCAACGCCGGCACGATTACCGGCAGCATCGGCGTCATCCTGCGCGGCAACAACCTGGAGGGGTTGCTGGATAAGGTGGGCGTCTCGTTCAAGGTGGTCAAATCGGGCCCCTACAAGGACATTCTGGCCTTCGATCGCGAGCTCACCCCCGAAGAGACCGACATCCTGCAGTCGCTGATTGACACCAGCTACCAGCAGTTTGTCGATACGGTTGCCGAAGCCCGCCATCTGGCGGCCGAGACGGTCAAAACCTTTGCCGACGGCCGCATTTTTACTGGCCAGCAGGCCCAGGCGCTGGGCGTGGTCGATCGCCTGGGCAGCGAAGAAGACGCCCGCCGTTGGGCGGCCGAGCTGGCCGGCCTCGACCCGGAGAAAGCAAGCTGCGTCTCGGTCGAGGAGAAAAAATCCCCGCTGGCGCGGTTGCTGCCTGGTCGCGAGGAACAGCGAGCAGCGGGGCAAGCCGCGGTGGATTGGCTAGAATTCGAGCTAGCTACCAGCGGCCAGCCGCTATGGCTGTACCGCCCCTAACCGCTGCCGGGATCGCGAGGCGAACGGAAGCTGATGGCAGGGGTAGCGAGAGTGCAAGCGATCCGCGGGGCAACCACTGCCGCCGACAACACGGCCGAGGCCATTCGCGAAGCCGTCGCGGAGTTGCTCGACGACCTCGAGCGGCGCAATCCGCTTATCCCGGACGAAACCATCAGTGCGGTGTTTACCGTCACCAGCGATCTGGATGCCGTCTTTCCGGCCGCGATCGCGCGCCAGCGCCACCATTGGGAGAGCGTCGCGCTGCTGGATGTCCAACAGATGCGCGTCGAAGGCAGTCTGGCACGCTGCATCCGCGTGCTCATCCACGTCAACGCGCCCTCGCCCCATTGCGGGATTGCCCACTCCTACCTACGCCAGGCCCAGCACCTGCGCCCGGATCGCAGCCTGTCGCCGCCCCCGGGCACTGCAGCGGCGCCCCCCGATCCGAGCTGAGCGCTCGCTCGCTGACCGGCGCATCCGCGCGCTGGCCGCGGCGAATGCCAATAAAAATATCGTAGACGAAACTGCGGAAGTCGCGGCCGGCAAGCAGGCCCAGCGTTTGCGGGCTGCCTTGCGCCTCCAGCAGCAGCTGCGCGTGGCGGTAGGCCTGCTGGTACTTGTACCAGGGGATGGAGGGCCACAGGTGGTGGATGAGGTGATAGTTCTGGCCCAGGATGAGCAGGTTGAGCAGGGTACTGGGATAGACCCGCGCATTTTTCCAGCGCTGGCGGTGCTGAAAGGGGCGATGGGGCAGATAGTCAAAAAACAGGCCCAGCGCCCAGCCCACCACGAGCGAGGCGCAAAACCAGTAGTTGAGCAAGTACTCGACAAATCCGTAGTTCCAGGCCAGCGCGACCAGTGCCGCTAGCGCCGCGCGGCTCGCAACCCACTCCAGCAACTCGTAGTGCTGCCAAAGCCGGCGCCGGAAAAAAAAGACTTCGTGGTAGAAAAAACGCACCGGCACCAGCAGCAGCGGTCCGCCGGTGGAGACAAAGTGATCGGGATCGTTTTCGGGATCGTTGACGTGGGCGTGGTGCTGGCGGTGAACGCGCGTAAACACCGGAAAGACAAAGCCCAGCATCAGGGCGCTGCCGTGGCCCATAATGGTGTTGATGGCGTGATTGCGATGGGCGGCGCGGTGCGAGGCGTCGTGGATTACCGTTCCGGCCAGGTGGAGCGCCAGCACGTTGCCGCCAAAGCAGACCCAGCCGGACCAATCCCACAGCCAGTAGCCGCAGCTGGTGAGCGCCAGCAGCGAAACGGCGGCGACAAACATGGCAACGGTGGGATTGAAGCCCCCAGGCGATTTGAGCAACGATTTGGGCACCGTCAGCTCCGACATGGTTGGCGGTTGTTCCTTATCCAGCCCAACTGCTCATCCTACCCATGCTTGCAGACGTTTGGCATGGGTAAAAGCTGCTCTGGGGCCGCAAAGCCGGCTGCAGGCAACTGCCTGACGCAATGGCAAGCCCTCACGGTGCCGCACAGCTGTAGGGTGGCGCAAGCGCAGCTCGAGGCGGTGCTTGCAACAGCTCGCCCAAATCGACATCGCGCTCGAGCAGGCAGGTGTGGCCGCTTTGGGGCAAAACTGTGACGCGCGCCTCGGGCAGTTCGCGCGCGAGGCGTTGGGCTTCTCGGACCGAGGGCAACAGCCGATCAGCCCCACCGGCTAGCAACAAGCTCGGCACCCTCAGCGATCGGAGGGCATCGCGGCTGAGCTGGAAGCGTTTCAGCAGCAGCAGCCGCCAGCGCAGGGTCTCTAACGGGAGTGCCTGCATGACCGCCAGCAGCGCCCGGCGCTGTGCCGGCTCGACGCGCTGCGGCGCCGTCAGCAACGGTAGCAGTCCCTGCGCCGCCCAGCGGTAAACCCCCTGCGGCAGCCAGGGCGCCACTTCGGCGGCGTAGCCCAGTAGCGGCCGATCAGGGCACGTGGTTGCCGGATTGACCAAAATCAAGCGCTCGAGCAGGTGGGGCGCTTGCAGCGCCACCTGCAGGGCCAGGCAACCGCCAAAGGACTCGCCGCACAAATGGATGGCCCGATGGCGCGAGGCCGCTTGGCACGCGCGCAGCTCGGCCACAACGCGCTGGGCCAGAGCCTGCCAATCGCGGCGATCGCTGGCCGGGAGATGCAGGCAGCGCATGTCAAAACGGGGCGCCAGCGCGGCCGCCTGCCGCGCGTAGAGCTCTCCCGTGCCGTCCAGCCCTGGCAAAAAAACGAACAGCGGCCGTTCGGGCTGCGGCGGCTGCGGGGCGAACAAATGCAGGCAATCGCGGCGCGGCTGCATGAATCGGCCTAAGCTGGAACGGCGCTTGCGCTGGGGAAGCTAGAGGACCCGTGACCCTAGCTTAATACTACAGTCGCGGATCGAAAATCGGCTATCCATCTTGGCAACGCACAACTGCTGGAGTTTGGTTATCTCCACATGCCAACAGATACAACATCGCACTGCTGGTAGTTCCAGGTGCAAACGCCGCTCTACTACGTCAACGATGCGCCCCACATCGGCAGTGCCTACACCACCATGGCCGCCGATGCAATCGCGCGCTTTGCGCGATTGCAGGGGCGCCCGGTGCTCGCCATTACCGGCACCGACGAGCACGGCCAAAAAATCCAGCGCACGGCCGAGGCCCAAGGGCTGGATCCGCAAGCGCAGTGCGATCGCGTTGCCGCCAGCTTCGATGCCCTCTGGCAGCGGCTCAACATTCGCTACGACCGCTTCAGCCGCACCACCGCCCGGCGCCACGCCGCGATCGTGGCCGAGTTTTTCCAGCGCGTCTGGGATGCTGGCGACATCTATTTAGGCCAGAAGCAGGGCTGGTACTGCGTCTCCTGCGAGGAGTTCAAAGACGAGCGCGAGCTCACCCAGACTGGCAACTGTCCGCTCCATCCCAACAAGCCCGCTGAGTGGCGGGACGAGCAAAATTACTTTTTCCGGCTCTCGCGCTATCAGGGGGCGCTGGAGTCGCTATTCGAGCGCCACCCCGAATTCGTCCGGCCCGAGGCGCGGCGCAACGAAATGCTGGCGCTCCTAAACCAGGGCCTGCAGGACTTTTCCATCTCGCGGATCGATCTGCCTTGGGGCATTCCGGTGCCCACTGATCGCCGCCACACCATCTACGTCTGGTTCGATGCGCTGCTGGGCTACGTGACGGCGCTGCTGGATCCCGACAGCGAGCCCACCCTGGACAATGCCCTGGCGCGCTGGTGGCCCATCGACCTGCACCTGATCGGCAAAGATATCCTGCGCTTTCACGCCATTTACTGGCCGGCCATGCTGATGTCGGCCGGCATCTCGCCTCCCAAGCAGATCTTCGGCCACGGCTTTTTGACCAAAGACGGGCAGAAAATGAGCAAGAGCCTGGGCAACACGCTCGATCCCGTTGCACTAGTGGATCGCTACGGCTCGGATGCCGTGCGCTACTACTTTTTGCGCGAAATCGAGTTCGGCCAGGACGGCGATTTCAACGAAACCCGCTTTGTCAATCTGCTCAACGCCGACATTGCCAACGACTGGGGCAACTTGCTCAATCGCACGCTCAAAATGGCCCGCAAGTACTGCCAGGGCCAGGTTCCCAACCATAGCGGCGCCGACTTTGGCAGCGACCACCCGCTCAAAGCCATTGGCACTGGCCTGGGCGAGCGGGTCGCGCCGGCCTACCAGGCGCTGGCGTTTCACCAGGCCTGCGACGAAATCCGCCATTTGATCCGCGCCAGCAACAAGCACCTCGACGATTGTGCCCCCTGGAGTGCCTACAAAGCCGGCCGACAGGCCGAGGTGGAGCGGACGCTGTACGCCGTACTGGAATCGGTCCGCCTGGCGAGCTACCTGCTCTCGCCTATCGTTCCCAACTTGAGCGCGGAAGCCTACCGCCAGCTGGGCTTCGAGCTGGATTTTGACGATGCCGCCCAGCTGGCCGAGCGCGCCCCGTTCGAGCGGCACGCTCAGTGGGGGACGCTGCCGCCCCGGCAAGGCTTGGAAGCGCCCCAGCCGCTGTTTGCGCGCTTGGAGGTACCGCAAGCCGATCCGCTCTAGCACATCGCCAGCGGACAGAGATGTTAAGCTAGCTTAATATCAAGGTAGTCCCTGCAAGCTTTTAACCGCTTGCTTAACATTTCGATACAAACTGAGGGATAGGATGCTGGACAGTTTCGGTCAGGATCCGGTTTTTACCCCGGAGCAAGTGCTCGAGAACCGCGGCCGAATCGCCATTTTTATCGACGGCTCCAATCTGTTTTACGCGGCCCTGCAGCTGGGCATCGAAATTGACTATACCAAGATGCTCTATCGTCTGACGGCGGGATCGCGGCTGCTGCGCGCGTTTTTTTACACCGGCGTTGACAGTGCCAACGAAAAGCAGCAAGGGTTTTTGCTCTGGATGCGCCGCAATGGCTACCGGGTCATTGCCAAGGACTTGGTGCAGCTGCCGGATGGCTCCAAAAAAGCCAACCTGGATGTTGAGATTGCCGTCGACATGCTGTCGCTGGCCGGAACCTACGATACGGCCGTATTGGTCAGTGGAGATGGCGATCTGGCCTACGCCGTTGATGCCGTCAGTTACCGCGGCGCCCGCATCGAGGTGGTGAGCTTGCGCTCGATGACCAGCGACAGCCTCATCGACGTTGCTGATCGCTACGTAGACCTCGATCGCATCCGAGACGGCATTTGCAAAACGAGCCCCAGCAACGGCAACCGCCAGGGCAACGGCCGGGCGAGCGAGTACCGCAGCGTCACCAGCCTCAACGTCCTGGAAGACGGCAAATGAAGCGCCCGGCCAAGCGTTACGGCAGGCTGGCGGCGCTCGTGCTGCTTTGGGGCGTGGGCGGCTGCGGCGCGCTGTCCTCCCCCTCAGCCCAGACGGACTCGCCAGCCCAAGCGAGCGAGTCAGCGCAAGACAAACGCGTCGTGCTGGAGAACGCCACGCTGGAGCACGCCGGCAAGCGCGGCCAAACGCGCTGGAAGCTGCAAGTCGAGCGCGTCCGCTACAGCCACGACCGCCAGCGCGCCCAGCTTGAGGGCCTGCGCGGGAACCTCTACCGCCAGGGCGAGTTGGTCTTGCAGGTTGAGGCCCAACAGGGCAAGCTCGCGCGCGAGCGCCAGACCCTGACTTTTCAAGGCGAGATCGCCGCTACCGATCCGCGCAATGCGGTTACCATCCGCAGCGACCGGCTGGCGTGGCAAGCCCAGCAAGGCATTTTGGTCGCTCCCAATCGCCTCAGCGCGCGCACCCCCCAAGCGGCGGTTTCGGCGCAGCAGGGGCGCTACAAAGCCAGCCAGCAGCAGCTAACGCTGACCGGCGGCATTGAAGCCCAAACCCAGGACCCGGCAGTGCGGCTGCAAACCCAACGGCTGCGCTGGTCGCTGGCCCAGCAGGAGCTCACTACCGATCACCGCGTGCGGCTCGAGCGCGAGCGCGCTGGCGCCCAGCCCGATGGGCTGGTTGCCGGGGGCGCAACCGTGGCGCTACCCGCCACCCGCGTGCAGTTGCAGGAGCGCGTCACGCTGCAATCGGTTGCCGATTCGCTGCAGCTGGCAACCGAGCGCGCCCTCTGGCGCCCCCAGGCACGCACGGTAACCTTCGAGCGCCCCGTTCGCGCTGTCGATCGCGATGCTGGGGTAACGCTCGAGGCCGCCCGCGGACAGCTCCAGCTCGAGGCCGAGACTATCCGCCTACGCGGTGGCGTGCGCGCCCGGCGCGAAGACGGGCAGGCTAAGCTCTACGCCCGGCAGCTCAGTTGGGATATTTCCCAGCAGCACCTGCGCGCCCAAGGCGAGGTCGCGTACCGGCAGCAAGATCCCCCGCTGGCGACTGCCGGCAGCACGGCAACCGGCCGGCTGGCGCAAAAGCAGATATCAGTGCAAGGCCAGTCTGGCGAGCAGCGCGCTGTGACTCAGATCGCGCCCCAATCGCCGTCCAGTCAGTAGCGCGCCCAGCGTTGGGGACGCTGCCGCCCGCTCGCCGCAGTGCAGGCGCTCAGGCAGCGTTTGATAGAATCTGTAGGGTTTAGCGACGCGCACGTTGGAATGGCAGCGACGCGGACGGCAATTGCGGTGGATGCCATGGGCGGCGATCGCGCCCCGGATGCGATCGTCGCGGGCGCGCTGCAAGCCGTGCCCGAGTTGGGAGTCGACGTGCTGCTGGTGGGCGTCCCCCAACAGCTAGAAGCCTCGCTAGAGCAGCACCTGGGCTCGGATCGCAACCGGCAGGACTGGCGCGAGCGCATTGAGGTCGTGCCCTCCGAGCCCGCCATCGGCATGGATGAGGAGCCCACCGTTGGCGTCCGGCGCAAGCCCCAGGCCTCTATTAACGTGGCGATGGATTTGGTCCGGCAGGCGCGGGCCGATGCCATCGTCTCGGCCGGCCACTCGGGCGCTGCCATGGCAGCGGCGATGCTGCGCTTGGGGCGCCTGCGCGGGATTGATCGCCCGGCCATTGGCACGGTGTTTCCCACCATGGACCCGGACAAGTCGGTCATCGTGCTCGATGCCGGCGCGATCGTCGACTGCCGCCCCAAGTACTTGGAACAGTTCGCCCTCATGGGGACGATCTACAGCCAGTACGCCCTGGATGTCGCCCACCCCAGGGTGAGCCTGCTCAACATTGGCGAGGAGGCCTCCAAAGGGAACGAACTCGCGCTCAAAAGCTACCAACTATTGCAGGCCAACCCTCAAATCCCGTTTGCGGGCAATGTTGAAGGGCGCGACGTTCTCTCGGGCCGATTCGATGTCGTGGTCTGCGACGGCTTTGTCGGCAACGTGCTGCTCAAGTTTGCCGAGGGGGCCGGCGAGGCAATCTTGCAGATCCTGCGCGAAGAGCTCCCTCGAGGTTGGCGGGGCAAGCTGGGGAGCGCGCTGCTGGCCCCCAATCTCAAGCGCGTCAAGCAGCGCGTCGATCACGCCGAGTACGGCGGCGGCTTGCTGCTGGGCGTAGCCGGTATCTGCATCATCAGCCACGGGGACTCGCAGGCCCCCTCGATTGCCAGCTCCTTGCACCTGGCAGCCGAGGCCAGCCAAAACCAGGTGCTCGAGCGCATCCGGGCCTGCGAGTCCCAAGCCAGCGACCGCGAACGCTCGGCAACGCCGCCCTCGGCCGATAGTGATCGCGTGGGCGAGGTGGAATCGAGCTAAGCGCTCGCCAGCGCCCCAGGAGAGGCCCCGTGGAGCAGCTAAGGTACGGCATTGCCATCACGGGCAGCGGCTCGGCAGCTCCGAGCACCGCGCTCGATAATGACGATCTCAGCCAGATCGTGGCGACCTCCGACGACTGGATCCGCCCGCGCACTGGCATCCGCGAGCGCCGCCTGGCCGCGCCCGAGGAATCGCTGACCGAGTTTGCGGCGCTCGCGGCCGAGCGCGCGCTCACCATGGCCGGCCTCTCGGCAGCCGAGCTGGATCTGATCGTGCTGGCCACCTCCACCCCAGACGACCTGTTCGGCAGTGCCAGCCACTTGCAGGCCTCGCTGGGGGCCTCGCGCGCCGTTGCCTTCGATCTGACCGCCGCTTGCTCAGGGTTTGTCTTTGGCTTGGTCACCGCCGCCCAGTTCGTGCGTACCGGCGCCTACCAAAACGTGCTGCTAGTCGGCGCCGATTTGCTCTCGCGCTGGCTGGATTGGACGGATCGCAGCACTTGCGTGCTGTTTGGCGACGGCGCTGGGGCCGCCGTGGTCCGCGCCCGCTCCGACGGCGAGGACGGCCTGCTGGGCTTTGAGATCTGCAGCGACGGCACCCAGTGCGATGCCCTGACCCTGAGCTGCGCCCCCAAGCCCCGCTCGCTGCTGGGCAACGTCCGCGTGGGCAGCGGTCACTACCAGGCGATCGCCATGCAGGGCCGCGATGTCTACCGCTTTGCTGTCGCCCAGGTACCGGAAGCGATCGCCAAGGCGCTCCACCGGGCGCAGCTGAGCTCGCAGCAGCTCGACTGGTTGCTGCTCCATCAGGCCAACCAGCGCATCCTGGATGCCGTCGCCCAGCGCCTGGAAATGCCCAGCGAGCGCGTGGTCAGCAACCTGGCGCGCTACGGCAACACATCGGCCGCCTCCGTGCCGCTGGCGCTCGATGAAGCGGTGCGCGCCGGGCAGATCCGCTCCCGCGATATTGTGGCGACGGCTGGCTTTGGGGCAGGTCTCAGCTGGGGGGCCGCCATTTTTCGATGGGGAAGCGACGGAGGGAGCGATCGCCAATGAAGCCAACGGCATGGGTCTTTCCCGGTCAAGGCTCGCAGGAAAGCGGCATGGAGGCCGATCTGGGCGAGGTGCCAGCCGCCCAAGACCGGTTCAAGACGGCCGAGCGCGTGCTGGGCTGGTCGGTTCCGGCTGTTTGCGGCGGCGATCGCCAGCAGCTGAGCCAAACGCGCTACACTCAACCTTGCCTCTACACCATCGAGTGCGTCCTGGTGGATCGCCTGTGCGAGCGCGTGCCCTCGCCGGCGCTGGTTGCCGGCCACAGTCTGGGCGAGTACGTCGCCCTCTACGCGGCCGGGGCCTTGGATTTTGAGACTGGGTTGCGGTTGGTGGCCCAGCGAGCGGCCTTAATGGATGCCGCCCAGGGCGGCAAGATGGTGGCATTGATGAAGTTCGAGCGCGAGCAGCTGGAGGCGCAGCTGGCGGCAACCCCGGACGCGGTGCTGGCCAACGACAACAGCCCCGCCCAGGCTGTTATCTCGGGCAAGCCCGAGGCCGTTGATGCCGTCGTCGAGCGAGTCGGCGCCAAGCGAGCCATCCCGCTCGAGGTCTCGGGGGCCTTCCACTCGCCGCTGATGGCCGAGGCGGCCCGCTCCTTCGCGCAGGTGCTGGATGCGGTGACGCTGGCCGATGCCCGGATGCCGGTGCTGCCCAACGCCGACCCGCGGCCCATTACCGATGGAACAACCCTCAAAGCCTGCCTGAGACAGCAAATGACCGCCCCCGTGCGCTGGCGCGAAACAGTCCTGCAACTGCGCGATTCGGGCATCGAGCGCGTGATCGAGGTGGGGCCGGGCAAGGTCCTGCAGGGCCTGATCGGCAAAACCTGCGCCCCGATCGCCGCCACCGGCGCCAGCAGCGCCGTCCAAATCGATGCCCTCGCGGCTGCTGCCTGATGGAACCCACGGTCTCGAGCTACGCGCTGCCCCAGCTGGCTTCCGGCGATCGCCCCACGCTGCAGTTATACCGCTTTAGCGGGGCGCGCACCGGGCCGGTGGCCTACCTACAGTCCAATCTGCACGGGGCCGAGATTGTCGGCAATGCCGTCATCCACGAGCTGATCGCGTGGTTGCGCGGCCTCGAGCCCACCCAGCTTGCGGGCGAGATCCGGCTGCTACCGGCTTGCAACCCGGCTGGGACCAACCAGCGCGGCCACTTTTTTGCCACCGGGCGCTACAATCCTTACGACGGTCGGGATTGGAACCGCATTTTTTGGGACTACACCCAAGACGATCCCGATCTGGGGGCATTCGCCCGCCAGCGCCTGGGGTGGGCGCGCGAGGCGATCACGCGCGACTACGACCGCACTCTCCAAGATGCCTTCGAGGCGCAGGCGCAGCGCGCCCAGCGCGCCAGCAGCTTGCCCTACAGCGACCAGTACCGCAACCTGCTGCAATCGCTGTGCCTGGATGCGAACTACGCCATCGATATCCACAGCTCCAGCAACCGGGCCGTGGGATTTCTCTACGGCTTTAGCGGCCGCGAGGCGAGCGCCGGCGCCTTTGGGTTGGAGCTGGGCGTCTTGCTGGCCGAGGCCGACTGCGATGGGGTGTCTTTTGATGAAGCCTTCATCAAACCCTGGCTGGCACTGGAAAACGCCCTGGCTCAGGCCGGGCAACCTACTCAGTTCGAGCGCGAATCCTGGACCCTGGAGCTAGGGGCCGGCATGCAAATGCAGCCCCAGTTCGTGCGCCAAGGCACCAGCGGCATCCAGCACTATTTGGCCCAACAGAGCATGGTTGCCCCCGAGGCCGTCCCCGCCAGCCAGAGGGCGCCCTGTCCCCTGGACTGGGTCAGCAAGGACCAAATCCATAAGTACTACGCCCCCGGCGGCGGCATGGTGCAGCCAGCGTGCCAGCTGGGGGCGCGCGTCGCACGCGGCGAGCGGCTCTACTGGCTGCTGCAGCTGGACAAAACCGGCGGATTGCCGGCCGCTCAGGCAGTGACGGCCGAGGCTGACGGCCTGGTGTTCGATGTGGCCACCAACCATGCCGTCAACCAGGGCGAGTACGTGCTGACCGTGTTGGAGTCGGCCCCGTAGTTGCATCCCATGGCAGCTGAGGATCCCCCCACAGCGCTCGAGCGCGCCGGCGACGCCATTCCGGTTGCGCCCGAAGGGTTCCGCTCGGGCTTTGTAGGCATTGTTGGCCGGCCCAATGTAGGCAAATCCACGCTCATAAACCGGTTGGTGGGCCAACAGGTCGCAATCACGTCTTCAGTAGCCCAAACCACGCGCAACTGCCTGCAGGGTATTGCAACCGGCGAGCAGGCCCAGCTCATCTTTGTGGATACCCCCGGCATCCACAAGCCCCACCACGAACTGGCGCGGGTCCTGGTAGCCAACGCGCGCAACGCCATCGATGCGGTGGATGCGGTGCTGTTTGTGGTAGATGCCTCGGTCCCGCTAGGAGGCGGCGATCGCTTCGTTGCCCGCCTACTGGCTGCCAGCCCGCTCCCGGTGGTGCTGGCACTCAACAAGCGCGACCGGCAACCCCCCGACTGCCAGCCCTTGGACGCTGGCTATACCGAGCTGGCCCAGGCCAACGGCTGGTCTTGCTGCAAAGTCTCGGCCGCGACGGGGGCGGGCCTGGAGGCGCTGCAGCAGCAGTTGGTGGCCCAGCTACCGGTGGGACCGTACTACTACCCGCCGGACGCGGTTACTGATCGACCCGAGCGTTTCATCATGGCCGAGGCCATTCGCGAGCAAGTGCTGTACCAGACGCGCAACGAGATCCCGCACTCGGTGGCCATTACCATCGACCGCATCGAGGAAGCCCCCGAGCAAACCGCGATTTGGGCCACCATCTGCGTGGAGCGCAAATCGCAAAAAGGCATCCTCATCGGCAAGCACGGCAGCGTGCTCAAGGCCATCGGCACGGCCGCGCGCGAGCGCATCCAGGCGATTGTGGCGGGCAAGGTTCATCTGGAGCTGTTCGTCCGCGTGCAGCCCAAGTGGCGCCAGTCGCGGCGGCAGCTGGCAGAGCTGGGGTACGAGCTTGAGGCTTGAGCGAGCCGCATTTGCTATAACGGAGTGCCTCAAATGCGACCACTGGATGATGGCTCGGGCAATGCAGGCACTACGGCGATCGGGCTGCTTGCTGGCCGGGTTGGGGATCGCCGCGATCGCGCCGGCGGCCCCAGCGCGGGCGCTGCAAGTGGGCATCATCCAGCAGTTCGGCCGCTCCGAGCTCGAGCGCCTGACGCTGCGCGCACCGGCCGGCGAGACGCTAACGGCCTCGTTCCCACAGCGTGCAGAGCCGACACCGCTGCAAGCCCGCAAGCTCGAGCTGAAAGTGCGCTGGCAGCGGTTGCGACTGCCGCAGATTCGCGAGCGCGTCGTTTTAGGCGAGCGCGCCACGTTCGAATCGGCCGAACGGCTGGCGCGGCAGTGGCAGCAGCGCGGCGTCGAGACCGCCATCACCCAACCTGACCGCTGGCAGGTCTGGGCCAAGCCCCAAACCTACGGTTCGCTACTGTCGCGGCGCTGGTTGCTGCACGGCCTCCGGCAGCAAGGCTACGAGGCCCCCTCGTTGCAAACGCGCCTCATCCAGCGCGTCCCGGCCGTGGCCCTCCTGACCGGGCAAGGGCAAAAGCGCTTGGTGGGCCGCTCGCCGGATGGCGGGCATGCCAATCCCGTCCTGGTCCGGATTGCCAGCTCCGGCGATCGCATCCGCGTTGAGCCCCAAGGCGCCGATTGCCCGGCGCGTCCCTATCCGGGCGAGCTCAAGCTGCAGCGGGATTCCTACGGCAGCTATACCCTGGTCAACGCCGTCCCGCTGGCGGCGTACTTGCGCGGCGTCGTCCCTTATGAAATCGGCGCCGATGCGCCCCAGGCTGCCCTTGAGGCCCAAGCCATCATCGCGCGCACCTACGCCCTGCGCAACCGGCGGCGCTTTGCCGCCGACGGCTACCAGCTCTGTGCCGATGTCCACTGCCAGGTCTATCGCGGGCTCGCGCGCACTAACCCGCGCATCGATCGCGCCATTGCCGCCACCGAGCGGCAGGTACTGACCCATGGCAACGAGCTCATCGACGCCCTCTACTCGGCCACCACCGGCGGCGTCACGGCCGAGTTCGATGACATTTGGAACGGCCGCAACCGCCCTTACCTGGAGCCCATCGTCGATGCCACCCAACCGGTCTGGGATCTCGAGCAGCGCCCGCTGGCAGACAAGCAGGCCCTGCGCCAGTTCCTCGCTCGCGAGCGCGGCTTCAACGAAAGCGGCGACAGCACCTTCCGCTGGCGCCGAGAGCGCTCGCTCGAGGCGCTCGCCGACGACCTGCGCGCTTACCTCAAGGCCAGCTATCGCCAGGGGCCGGATTTCGAGCAGCTGCAGGCACTCGAGGTAACTGAACGTGCCCGCTCGGGGCGCGTGCTGGAGCTAGTCGCGCGCACCGACGCTGGCCCAATCGTGCTCACCAAAACCGAGATCCGCAGCGCGCTAAAGCCACCGCGCAGCACGCTGTTTTACCTAGAACCGCTGTATGCAAGCGAGGCGCAACAGAGGCTGACCGGGTATGCCTTTGTGGGGGGTGGCTTCGGCCACGGCGTTGGCCTGAGCCAGACGGGCGCGCAGACGCTAGCGCGGCAGGGATGGTCCGCCGAGCGGATCCTGGCGTTTTATTACCGGCAAACCGAGTTGCGCCGCCTGGGTGGTTCCGTGGCGCTCGAGCGGCGCCAGTCGGCTGCTACGCGGCAGTAGCCGTGCCGCGGTACTGCATTACCGCCACCGGCAGCCGCAGGACGGTGCGGGCTAGGGCAGCCGGGGCAAACTTGCGGCGCAGCGATCGCGGCAGGTCCCGCCAAGCCACGGCCTCAAAGCCCAAACGCCCAAAAAACTGCGCCCGCTGCCGGCCCAAGCACTCCAGATACAGCGGCTGCGTGGCAGCGCCAATGGCATGCCGCGCGATCGCCGTGCCGATGCCGCGCCGGCGCCAGCCTGGGGCAACGACGACGCTGCCCAGCTCTTGCGCCTCGGCAAAGCGACGCAGTTGCCCGCATCCCACCAGCTGGCCTTTGCAGTCCACGACCCAAAACTGCTGCCAGCGCAGCTGGGTGGGATCGAGCTTGGCTTGCCAGACCAAGCGGCGGATGGCTGGCAGGTCCCGGGCGGTTGCCGCTCGGAGCGCGCAGCCCGCCGGCAGCTCGGTCTCAGGCATGGCAGCCAACGCCAGTCAGCGTTCCCCAGCGACTCGGTAGGTAACCTTAGCACTGCTCAGCCCGGACTCAGCGCCGCCTGCTTGAATGGAGCCAGTTCCCTCGTGCCAGAGTGGAGGACAGACCTGGAGGAACGACTATGGTCCAAACGCCCGTACGAGCCGGCATTACCCCCTTCCGCGACAAGATCGGCGGATCGCTGAGCAAGCACCCCATTCGCGTGCTGCAAATCAATTTGGGCAAGCGCTGCAACCTGGCCTGCACGCACTGCCACGTTGAGGCGGGACCCAATCGCACCGAGGAGCTGAGCCCCGAGGTCCGCGATCGCCTGATCGCTCTAATCGAGCGCTTCCCGCAAATCGAGACCGTCGATCTCACCGGCGGGACCCCCGAGATGAATTTGGGCTTTCGCCCGCTGGTGGAAGCGGCTCGAGCCCAAAACAAGCAGGCGATCGTTCGCTCCAACCTCTCCATCTACTTTCAGCCGGGCTTTGAAGATGTCCCCGAGTTTTGCGCGCGCCATCAAGCGCGCGTGGCAGCCTCGCTGCCCTGCTACCTCCCCAACAACGTTGACAGCCAGCGTGGCGCCGGCGTTTACGACGCCTCCATTCGCGCCCTCCAGCGGCTGAACCAACTGGGCTACGGGCACGATCCCGAGTTAGTGCTGGATTTGATCTACAACCCGCCCCTACCGCTGAGCGAGGACGGCTTCCGGCTACCGCCACCGCAGCAAGGGCTGGAGCAGGACTACAAGACGCATCTGCAATCGCAGTTCGGCATTCAGTTCAACAACCTGCTCACCCTAGCCAACTTGCCCATCGGGCGGACCAAGCAGTTCCTGCAGCGCCAGCAATTGCACGCCGCTTACCTGCGCTATCTGGAGGCCAACTTCAACCCCCAGACCGTGCCCAACGTCATGTGCCGCAACCAGCTCTCGGTGGACTACACCGGCAACGTCTTCGACTGCGATTTCAACCAGATGGAGAACCTGCCAGCGCAAACGCCCGACGGCGAGCCCGTCACTGTGGAGAAGCTGCTGGCGCTCGATAGTCTCGATGCCATCGAGCAGATCCAAACGCGGCCTTACTGCTACGGCTGCACGGCGGGCAACGGTTCCAGCTGCGGCGGCTCGCTGGTGTAGGGCGAGTGCCAGTTGCCTGCCGGCTCACCCTGACGGTGGCTGACGCTGCCACCGGCCCAAGGCTAGTCCCACCCCCAGCGCTACAATGACCAAGGCACCAGCGGCCAGGGCCGCCTCCCACGCCGAGAGCGCCACGGCTACATCGGCGGCGTAGGGCGCCAAATCGCGGGGGCCGATCTGGGTCATTTGCGGCACCTCGCCAAGACCGTAGACGCATAGCTCGCCGCCACTGAGCGAACAAAAGTTCTCGCTCGGGCAGGCGGTCAGGATCTGGGGCGATTCGCCCTCGCCGCAGGCAATGCCTTCCTGGCGCAGCAGCTTGCGCACGATTTGGGGATATTGGGTGACAACTTCTGGCATGGGAAATAGGGCTGGCTATTGCTGCTTCCGGTCTAGATTAGCGACAGCGCATCCCTTGCCGGCCCAGGAGCGGCGAATGGGGTAAAATCGCCCGTCGCAGGCCCAACAGCAACGAGCGAGGACAGCCATGGCCGCCATCCGCGAGCTGCACCAGCAGCTAGTGCGCCGGGAGCGCTCGGCGCGCGAGATTGCCGAAGAGGCGATCGCGCGCATCCGCTCCCAGGACCCGCAGTTGCAAAGCTTTTTGCACGTCACTGAGCAACAAGCGCTCGAGGCGGCGCAAGCCGCGGACGACCGGATTGCGGCTGGCGAGTCAGTTGGGCCGCTGGCCGGGATTCCCGTTGCGCTCAAAGACAACATTTGCACCCAGGGCATTCCCACCACCTGCGGCTCGCGGATTTTGGAGAACTTTGTTCCGCCCTACGACGCAACCGTGGTGCAAAAGCTCAAGCAGGCGGGGGCCGCGATTGTGGGCAAAACCAACCTGGACGAGTTTGCCATGGGCAGCTCCACCGAGAACTCGGCCTTTCAGGTTACCGGCAACCCTTGGGATCGCGCGCGGGTTCCGGGCGGTTCCTCGGGGGGCTCGGCGGCGGCGGTCGCCGCGCAAGAAAGTTGCGTGGCCCTAGGCTCGGACACTGGCGGCTCGATCCGGCAGCCGGCGTCTTTTTGCGGCATTTTGGGCCTCAAGCCTACCTACGGCTTGGTCTCGCGCTATGGGTTGGTGGCCTTTGCCTCCTCGCTCGATCAGATTGGGCCGCTGGGGCGCAGCGTCGAGGATGCGGCGCTGCTGTTGAGCGCGATCGCTGGACCCGATCCCTACGACGGCACCAGCTTGAACGTCACGGTCCCCGACTACACCCAGTTTCTGAGCCCCGAGCTCCCGCAAGGCGGCCTCAAGGTGGGCGTTATCCGCGAGACCTTCGAGCAAGGCTTGGATGCCGAGGTGGCAGCAAGCGTCCGCCAGGGGATCGACCGGCTGCAGGCGCTGGGCGCTGAGGTCAGCGAGGTGTCGTGCCCGCGCTTTGACTACGGCTTGCCGGTTTACTACATCATCGCGCCCTCAGAAGCTTCCTCCAACCTGGCCCGCTACGACGCGGTGCGCTACGGCATGCGCGCCCAGGATGCTGAGGATTTAAACAGCATGTATGCCCGCACGCGCGGAACGGGATTTGGCGCTGAGGTCAAGCGCCGCATCATGCTGGGAACCTACGCCCTCTCGGCCGGGTACTACGATGCTTACTACCTCAAGGCGCAAAAAGTTCGCACGCTCATCAAGCAGGATTTTGAGGCAGCCTTCGAGCAGTTTGATGTCCTAGTAGCCCCTACCTCGCCGACCGCGGCATTTCAAGCAGGCGAGAAAACCGACGATCCGCTCAGCATGTACCTCTCAGACCTGATGACTATCCCGGTCAACTTGGCCGGCCTACCCTCGCTGAGCGTGCCTTGCGGCTTTAACAGTGAGGGGTTGCCCATTGGGATGCAACTGATCGGCAACGTACTGCGCGAGGACTGCATCCTGCAGCTGGCGTATGCCTACGAGCAAGCAACGGCGCCGTCGCAATAAGGGGGCTTGTTAAGCTAGGTTAAGCGCGCTTCTCCCGCCCCTGGAGCCGATGCAGCAGCTCACCTCGCTTCCGTTAGGCAAAGTTGCGCTCGCCCTACTGGGGGTAGCGGCGGCCGGCTACGCCCTTATCTGCCTGGTGCTTTGGGCCTGGCAGCCGCACTTGATTTTTAAGCCCACGCGCTCGCTAGAGCGCACCCCAGCGGATGCAGGCGCATCCTACGAGCAAGTCTGGGTACCGCTGGAGGAGACAGGCGAGCGCCTCTACGGTTGGTGGTTGCCGAGCGCGGCCCGTGACGCGCGCCCGTTGCTCTACTTGCACGGCAATGGCGGTACCATCGGCATCAACCTAGAGCAAGCCCAACTGTTGCGCGCGTTGGGCTTTTCCGTGCTGCTGGTTGACTATCGCGGTTACGGTCGCAGCGACGGGCCGTTTCCCAACGAGCAGCGCGTCTATCAGGATGCGAAGGCGGCGTGGCGCTATCTGGTGCGGCAGCGCGGTTACGCGCCCGAGCGCATCTGGGCTTACGGTCACTCGCTGGGTGGAGCTGTCGCCATTGAGCTGGCAACGCGCCACCCGGCCATGGCGGGCGTCATTACCGAGGCTACCTTTACCTCCATTGCCAATATGGCCCGCCATCGCGGGCCGTACGAGCTCATCCCGCTCGAGCAGCTGCTGACGCAACGGTTTGACTCGCTGGCCAAAGTCCGCTCGCTCGAGGTCCCGCTGTTGCTCATCCACGGCACTGAGGACGCGGTCGTTCCGGCCCGCATGAGCCAGGCGCTGTACGAAGCCGCCAGCGACCCCAAGCAGCTGCTGCTCGTGCCCGGCGCCAACCACTGCCTGGCCCCCCACAGCCAAAGCGCAGCCGTACTAGCTGCTTCGAAGTACCGGCAGGCGATTCGCACCTTTGTCGAGCGGAACGCAGCCGTGTCCTCCCGCTAGGAGCCGCCCCAACCGAGGTGGAGCCGCTACCAGACAAAATCGGCAACGGGATCGCACTGCTCGAACGGTACGGCACTAGCGCCACCCAGCAGCACCGTCCGCTGCCGCAGGCCCTCAACGCGCCTGGCAACGCGCTGGGGAATGCCGTAACCGCAGGCAACATGGCCTTTACCGGCTAGGACCACAATCGCGCGATCGCGGTTTTGCCGGTGGAGGCGCGCAATCCGCTGGGCCATGGTTTCGTCCCACAAGATCTGGGTGGCCCAAAAGCGCTCGAAGCCTTGGCGCTGCCGGCTACGGGGAGGGTCCCGATAGACTTGCCGAATAGCCCGGCGGTACTCGGGTGGACCGAGCTGCATTTGCGAGGGTGGGGGCAGGCAGCGCCACTCGGCGCTGCTCAGGCTCGCCAGGCCCTGCCGGGCAACTTGGCGTGCGGCCTCGGTGGGCGCATTCAGGGCTATCGCCGGCAACGCGCGGCTGCGGGCAAAGCGCAAGATGGGGGCGTAGTACTGCCAGGGGAATCCCCAGCGCTGCTCGTACTCGCTGCGCTCGCGCAGCTCGGTGTCGCTAATGTCACCGGCCAAGTAGCGATCCAGCGCGTCCTGAAAGGGCTGCTGGAACATCTCCATCGCGATGGTCAGTCGGTCGCGCTGGCGCGCCAGCGCCTGGATGATGGCTAGCTCGTCGCGGTGGTCCTGAGGCTGGGCGTGGGTCTCGCCCAAATAGACAACGTCCGCCTGAGCTAGGGCTTGCACGGTTTCCATCCGCGACAGTTGCCGCTCGCGCTTGGGAGAGTGCTCGTCGCCTAGCGCCGGCGGGGCCCCCCAGCACAACCCAGCCAGCACGACGGCAACAAGCGCACACACCAAGTCGAATGGCTGGTAGTGGTACATGGTGATTGCGGCCGCTATGGCGCAGTCGGTGTCGCGCTAGTGGCTGGGTACTGGCAGAGCGACCATGCTTAGTACTACAGCCACGGTTTGGAGTCGGGCGGTCTAGCTCGGTAGTGACAGCATCGCGCAACGCTTGGTGATGGCGACGCCAGTGCGACCAAAGCAGCGCCTGCTCGGCACTCTGCAAGCTGGGCAGTACTATCGCCAACAGTAGGCGTCGCACCTCGGGCTCGGTCAATGGGACCAGGCTCCCCCTTTTTCCCCCACCCGAGCCTCGTTGGCCTGGGCCCACACCGCCGCTGGGAACGCTAGGGCCAGCAGGGAGAGGGTAATGTGCCGGTACCAACCATGCCAGCTGCGCACCTCATATTCGTCCAAGCCCGTCTCCTGCTTGGCGGTTTCGAAGCAGGCTTCGATTCCTTGGGTAAGTACAGCTCGCGGTCGAGCAAGCAATGTCCCCGGGAGCTGCCCAGGGCCAGAAACACCCCAATCTGGCAGTTCTCTATCCGGCCGGCTGTCCCGCTGTACTGGGAGCCCCACCGAGTGCTGGCCCTTTTTGAGGAACCCTGTCTCGTCAACAATGAGCGTGC
>PXQH01000053.1 GCA_003022125.1 Cyanobacteria bacterium QS_8_64_29
AGCTCTCGGAGCAGACCATCCGCTCGCTCACCAATTGGAAGTTCATCCGGCAAGCGGTCCGCGCCGCCAAAACAGTGCAATATTATTAGTAATTGGTATAAGATTGAACTTGGGCCCACTGGTGGCAACCGGTCGCATCTGCTTCAAGATCGTTCATGGCGAAACGCGACGATCGCTCGCAGCACGCAATTGTCGGGCTACAGGCCCCGAGCCAACCCCTCGAGTCCAACGTTGATGGCGCCCGGCTGCTGGCCCATATGGCAAGCCAGATGCAGCGCTCGGCGCCGTTTGAGGCCATTCTCGAGACCGCTGTGACCCAGCTGCAGGCAGGGCTGGGTAGCGATCGCGCCATGGCGTACCGTTTTGAGCCCGATGGGAATGGTTCGGTCGCGGCCGAAGCACTTGCTAGCAGCGCCCGGCCGGCCCAGCCGAGACGTCGCTCATTGCCCCCATCCAACGGGCAGACCATTGCTGGGGCTTGCTCGCCATCCAGCAGGCAGCACCCCGGGCGTGGCAGCGCTTCGAGCGCGAGCTGCTCTGGCAGGTCGCGGTACAGCTCTCGGTTGCGCTCAAGCTGGCCGATACGGAGGCAGCCCGGCAAGCCAGCGAGCGCGAGCGGGCCGAGAATGCGCTGCGCGCTTCCGAAGAGCAGTTCCGCGCGCTTAGCGAGAGTGCGCCGGTAGGCATCTTCAGGGCCGACGTTAACGGCCAGATTACCTACGTCAACCCTCAAGCCCAGGCCATCGGCGGCTACACCTTTGAGGAAGCCCTGGGGCAAGGCTGGGTGCGCTTCGTCCATCCCGAAGACCGCGAGCACGTGGTGGCGGCGCTATCGCAAGCGGTGCAAACGGGCGAGCCCAGTGCCGCCGATTTCCGCTACCAGCACCGCGACGGCACCATCTGCTGGGTCAGCGGCCGCGTGCAACCCGTGCGCGATCGCAACCGGCGGCTGCTGGGCTACATGGGCACCTTAGAAGACATTACCGAGCGCAAGCAGGCCCAGCAGGCACTGCAGCAGCGGGCCGAGCGCGAGCGCTTGTTTGCCCAAATGGCGCGCACCATTTCCGAGTCGCTGGACCTGGACGCGATCTTGGATGCGGCCGTTGCCGAGCTGCGCCATCACTTTGGCTGTGATCGCGCCATTGTCTACCGCTTTCATGCCAACTGGAGCGGCTCGGTGGTCGCCGAATCGGTGGGCGATGGGTGGCGTTCGCTGTTGGGCGAGCACGACGACGACCCCTGCTTCCGCGAGGGCTACGCCCGCCTCTACTGCCAGGGGCGCTACCACGCCGTCACCGACTGCCACCAAGCCCCGCTCTCCCCCTGCCACCGCACCCGGCTGGCCGGGTTTCAGGTGCGTGCCCATTTGGTTGTCCTCATTACCGACGGCCGCACGCTCTGGGGCCTGCTGGCCGTCCAGCACTGCGCGCAGCCCTATACGTGGTCGGAACTGGAGATCGAGCTGCTGCGCGGGCTAGCTGCCCAACTCAACGTTGCGCTGCAAAAGGCCGATCTCTACCGCCAGCTCGAGGCGGTCAACCAAGATTTGCACAGCCAGGCCACCCACGATGCCCTGACCAACCTGGCCAACCGGGCGGCCTTCGATCGCTACTTGCACCAGGAGTGGGAGCGCCTGCGGCGCTCGCAAGCCCCGCTGTCGGTCATCCTGTGCGATCTGGATGGATTCAAGGCCCTCAATGACGGCTGGGGCTACCCCGCCGGCGATGCCGCCCTGCAGCAAGTGGCGCAGCTGCTGCAGGACTCGGTGCGGCGAGCGGGGGATCTGGCGGCTCGCCTGGGTGGCGATGAGTTTGCTTGCCTGCTGCCCGAGACGCCGCTAGCGGCGGCCCGCTCGGTGGCTGAGCGCCTGTGCCAGGGGGTCTGCGATCTGGATTTGCGCTACCAGGGCGAGCGCTTGCCGGGGCTGACGCTGAGCGTCGGGGTTACCAGCATCGTGCCCAATGCCACCGAGTCGCCCGAGGCGCTCGTAACGCTGGCCGATCAGGCCCTCTACCAGGTCAAAGCCCAAGGCGGCAATGGCGTTGTTGCCGAGTGGGCCCGCACGCTCTCCAACTGATGCGCGCTCGCCACCCGACAATTGCAACGGCTGCATGCGCTGCAGCCCGCGGGCGGGCAGGCTAGAATGCAATTGCTGCCACCAGCTGCAAATGCCGCCCGCCCAACTGCTAATTGTTGAAGACGAGCTGCTGCTGGGCAAGCGCTTGGCCCACCAGTTGCAGGCGTTGGGCTATGCCGTTACGGATATTGTGGCCTCGGGCCAAGAAGCGCTCGAGCGTGCCGAGAGCAACCCGCCCGATCTGGTCCTGATGGACATTGCCCTCAAAGGCGATCGCGACGGCATCGAGACAGCTGCCCAACTGCGCGAGCGCGCTGACATCCCGCTGGTGTATCTGACCGCTTACGCCGATGAGGCCACCCTGGCGCGCGCCGAGGCCACAGGCGCCTACGGCTACTTGCTCAAGCCCTACAAAGAACGCGAGCTGCACGCCACCATCAAGCTCGCCCTACAAACGCACTGCCAGCAGCGCCAGGCACGCGCGCAAACCCAGCAGGACTACGGCCAGCTGCTGCAGCAGACCGAAGCCCAGCTCAATTACCTCGTCCGCCACGACGGTGCGACCGGCTTGCCCAACCGCTTGGCCCTGCGCGAGCAGTTCGAGCGTGCCGTGACCTACCGCGACCGGCAAACGCCCCTGCCGGTGCTGTTTGTCTCGCCGGATCGTTTCCGCCGCATTGGCGAGAGCCTGGGCCAGCAGGCCAGCGACGCGCTCGCTGCCGCGATCGCCGAGCGCCTGCGGGCGTGCCTGGAGGCCGGCGACCTGCTGGCATCGCCCGAGCCCAACTGCTTGGCCGCTATTGCCAACAGCGGGCAGGGCCCGCAGGATGCCGCCCAGCTGGCCCGCATTCTCATCGAGGCCTTGCATGCCCCCTTTGAGCTGGCGGAGCGCGAAGTGTTTCTCACCGCCAGCGTGGGCATTGCGCTCTACCCGCGCGATGGCACGCAGCTGGATGTGTTGCTCGCGCGCGCCAAAACAGCTGCCGAGCAGGTTCAATCGGGAGGCGGTGATCGCCACGGCTTTTACGATTCGCGTTGGGATGCAACCAGCACCGACCGCCTGACACTGGAGACGGCGCTGCGCTATGCCCTCGAGCGCGAGGAACTGTACTTGTGCTACCAACCCTGCATTGATGCGCGCACCGGCAAGCTGGTCGGCGCCGAAGCCCTACTGCGCTGGCAGCACCCCAGCTGGGGCAACATTCCGCCGGGCCGCTTTATTCCCATTGCCGAGGAAATCGGCGCCATTGGAACAATCGGCGAGTGGGTCCTGCGCACGGCCTGCCGGCAGTTCGCCCACTGGAACGCGCAGCTGCGATCGCCGCTGCAAGTGGCGATCAACCTCTCGGCCCGGCAGTTCGACCGCGCCGATTTGGCCCAAAACCTATCCGCCATTTGCCAGGAAGCGGGGCTCAATCCCCGCAACCTCGAGCTGGAGGTCACCGAGACGCTGCTGGTGCAAGATATTGACCGCGCCCGGCAGCAGCTCGCGCAGTTGAGCCAGCTTGGGATTGCAACTGCGCTCGATGACTTTGGCACGGGCTACGCCTCGCTTAACTACCTCAAGCAGCTGCCGTTCCAGACCCTCAAAATCGATCGCGCCTTCGTGCAAAACCTCAACACTGACCGGCACAACGCCGCCATTGCTGTGGCCATCATGCAAATGGCCGAGCGCCTCAATTTGCGCATCGTGGCCGAGGGCCTCGAGACCGAAGCCGAGCTGCAATTCCTGCAGCAGCATCCCTGCCACGAGCTGCAAGGGTTTTTGCTCTCTCCTCCTCTGCCGAGCAAGTCGTTCGAGCGGCAGTTCGTCCGCCAGGCCTGGCGCTCCCACTTACCTGGCTAGCCAACCGCAGCCTGCGCGCCCCTACCGTTAGGCTGATGTTGTGCCAATGTTACTCGGCATAAACTATCTGGTGGGTAACATTGGCAGCACCGCTCCAACAGGACCATGGCACGTGCCGCGGAGACAGCGGATCTTGCAGAGACCGCTCGCAAGCAACAGAGCTGGCAGCTGCTCTGCCAGTACCAACAATCGCCCAATTTGGCCGTTCGCAACCGGCTGGTGACGCTCAACTACGGCCTGGTCAAAAAGGAGGCCCGCCACTGGCGCCAGCAGTGCCGCGAGCCCTATGAAGACCTGTTGCAAGTGGGCTCCCTGGGGCTGATCCGTGCTATCGAGCGCTTCGATGCCAGCCGGGGCCGCGCCTTCAGCTCGCTGGCCGTTCCCTAAATCCGCGGCGAGATCCAGCACTACCTGCGCGATCGCGGCACGCCCATTCGCCTCCCGCGCCGCTGGCTGGCGCTGCGGCAGCAGGCCGTGACCGCAACGCAGCAGCTGCAACAGTCGCTGGCACGCCCGCCCAGCGAGGCCGAGGTTGCCGCACAGCTCGGCATCACCCTGGCCGAGTGGCAGGAGATTGAGCTGGCGCTGCAAAACCGCGAGCCCCTGAGCCTGGAAGCCCCGGCAAGCAGCGAGGAGGGCGAGGCTAGCTGCCTGGCCGAGCGCATCCCCGATCCGCAGTACCGCAGCTTCGAGCTGGCCCAAGCCGATCACCTCTGGTTGCAACAGTCGCTGGCCCAGCTTGAGGCCCGCACGCGCCAGGTGCTGGAGTTCGTGTTTTTACAAGACCTAACACAAAAAGAGACGGCCCGCCAGTTGGGGATTAGCGCCATTACCGTCTCGCGCCAGATCAAAAAAGGCCTGCAAACGCTGCAAGCCGGCGCGCCTGAAGGGTAGCGATCGCGTCGCGGCGCGTTACGGGCTATGCGATCGACGAAACATCAAAGTTATAATAAGACTACTAACTGATTAGTGCTGTTCATAACAGCTAGGGTGGCTACGTGACCCATTCCTCCGAGCCATCAGCCATCCCGTCAGGCCAGTGCGATCGCCCCACTAGCTGGGCCCAACGCTTCCAACAAACCGTCGAGCGGGTCCGCGACCGGCTAGAGGTAGACCGGATGGCGCTCTACCGCTTCGCAGGCGACGGCAGCGGCGAGATCGTGGCCGAGGCCCGCCAAGCCAACGTCCTGCCCTCACTGCACGGGTACTGCTTCCCGCGCGAGAGCATTCCCACGCGGGCGCGGGAGGCCTACCTGCGCCACGGGCAGCAAGTCATTATCGACCTTGATAGCGAACGCAAAACGCTGGCGCAGTGGCCCATCCAGCCGGGCAGCAGCGAACAGCGCTACGAGTGGGTGGACCCGTGCCACCTGCACTACCTGCGCGCCATGGGCGTTCGCGCCTCGCTAACCGTGCCGGTCATCTATCAGGATGCGCTGTGGGGCTTGCTGGCGGTCCACCACAGCCAAAGCGCCACTTTGCCCAGGCTGAGCTGCAAGCCGTGCAACTGCAGGTGGGCGAGCTGTTGGTTGCCCTCACCGCCGCCGATTGCGACGAACGCGCGCAATGGCGGCAGCGCGAGGCCGAGATTGCCCGGCAGATCGAGGAGCTACTACAGACCCATGACGAGGGCCCCTTGCCCGGTCAGGCGCTGCTGGCAGCCTGCACGCGCGGGCTGGATGTGGATGGCGCCCGACTCTATTTAGACTTGCAGGCCTCCGGCCAAGGCACGCAGCTGCACACAATTGGTATGCAACCGGAGACCACCCCGGCAGTGGCGCTTCCGGCTTGGGAAGGGGCGCTCGAGCGCGAGGCGCTGGACGGCGAGAACCAGCCAGCGGGCATGGCACTCCCCTATTGGGCGCTGGATGCTGAGCGGCTGTCGCAACTGCCCCAGCTCGAGGCCTTGCTGAGCGGGACGCCTATTGAGCGTGCGCTGACCATTGCCCTGCAGTCGCGGCGGCAGCGCGTGGGCTACCTGAGCCTGTTTCGCGCGGCGCGCCCCCAGACCGTGCACTGGCTCGGCTGGAGCGATCCGCCAGGCGAGCGGGGCCGCGCGCCCGGCGAACTCCAGAGCTGGCAAGAGCAGCACCGCACCGCGCCCGCCTGGAGCCCCAACACCATTGCGCTGCTGCAGTCAGCCGCGCAATCGCTGCACGTGGGCATCGTGCGCAACCAAATCCAGGTCATGTCGGCGCAGGCAGCGGCGTACGACGCGCTCACCGAGCTACCCAACTGGGAGCTGATGCAAAAGCGCTTGGCCTGGGCCGTGCAGCACGCGCACCAGAGCGGCGCGGTCATGGCCGTTGCCGTGGTGGATCTGAACCGCTTTCGCAGCTTTAATGCCAGTTTCGGCCACGCTATCTGCAATGGGTTTTTGCGCCAAATCGCGCAGCGCCTGCGCGACTTCAGCCAGCGATATGCCCCAACCGATCGGCCGGTTGGCCCGGTCGTGGGCCGCTGTCACGGCGATCGCTTTTTGGGCCTGTTCCCATACGCCAACAGCCTTGAGGCGGCTCACCAGCTCGGCCAGGAGCTGACGGAACTGTTCCGCTCGCCGGTATCCCCGCCGGAGGGGGTAGGGCAGGATGTTTATGTTTATGTGAGCGCCAGCGTGGGAATCGCGCTCATCCCCTACGACGGCGACTCGGTGGATGGGGCCTTGCAACGGGCCGAAGCAGCCCAGCAGGAAGCCAAGCGGCACGGGGACAATGCCTACCGCCTGTACGCCGATACCACTGGCGAAGCGGAGGTGGGCGACCCCTACCTGGAATCGGAGCTGCGGCAAGCCATCGGGCGCGAAGAGCTGCGGCTGCGCTATCAGCCCCAACTGGATGCCGCAACCGGGCAAGTTGTGGGCGTCGAGGCCTTGGTGCGCTGGCAGCACCCGCGCTGGGGCCAAGTCTCGCCGGGCAAATTCATCCCGCTGGCCGAGCAGACCGGGCTCATCCACGCCATCGACGACTGGGTGCTGCAGCACGCCTGCGTGCAGCAGGTGCGCTGGGTGCAGCAAGGGTGGCCGCTGCGGATGTCGGTCAATCTCTCGGCGCTGCAGCTGCAAGATCCCGAGTTAGCACCCCGGGTGGCCCAGATCCTGCAAGATACTGGGATAGCGGCGAGTTGCCTAGAACTTGAGATTACCGAAAAAGTCGCCATTGAAGACCGCAAGCACACCCGCGCCAACCTGCGCGCGCTGCGGCAGCTAGGGGTGCGCATTGCGCTGGATGATTCCGGGCAGGGCTACTCGGCGCTGGGCGTCTTACGCTACCTGCCCATCGACACGCTCAAGGTGGATCGCGTTTTTGTCGAAGCTGCCCTGCAGTCGAACGAGGACGCCGCCATCGTCCGCACCATCATTGAGTTGGGCCACCACCTGGGCTTGACCGTTTTGGCTGAGGGCATTGAGACGGGCGAGCAGCGCGATTTGCTCGATCGGTTGGGGTGCGATTGCTTGCAGGGGTATTTGTTTGGAATGCCGCAATCGGCCCAGGCCCTGTGGCAGCAGCAGGCGCAGCTGCAGCGCGAGGCCGTGCCCCAAAAAGGCATTGCCAAACTGGCGCCCCCGAGCGTTCCAGCCTCGAGCGGGGCCCCGCCTGCTCGGGGGGGACCAGCGAGGAAGCGGAGGCCCTATCGGGTCAAGCGGCCGAGTACGAGCGGCTCAACCAGGAGTTGCGGCAGCAGCTGCGCCGCGAGCAGCTCGTCATCCAATTGGCGCAGAAGATCCGCGACTCGCTCGATTTGGCGGATGTGCTCAGCGTCACGGTAACCGAGGTCCGCACGCTGCTGCAAACGGATCGGGTGCTGCTCTACCGCTTGGCCCCTGATCGCAGCGGCCAGATCGTCCAGGAGTCGGTGCTGCCGGACTGCCTGTCCCTAAAAGGCGACTGGCTCAGCGACAGCTGCTTCCCCGAGGCCTACGTGGAGCAGTACCGCCAGGGGCGGGTGCGCGCCATTGAGGACGTCGAGCAAGCAGGCCTGAGCGACTGCCACCGGCGGATGCTCGCCGATCGCGGCGTGCGCGCCGATTTGATCGTGCCGGTGGTCTATCGCGAACACCTTTGGGGGCTACTGGTTGCCCATCACTGCCGGGGACCGCGCCAGTGGTGCCAGCACGAGATTGCGCTGCTGAGCGAGCTGGCCACCCACGCCGGCATTGCCATCTACCAGAGCGAGCTCTACCAGCAGCTCGAGACCGCCAACCAACAGCTGCGGGAGCTGGCTGGCCGGGACGCGCTGACGCAACTGGCCAACCGCGCGAGCTTCGATCGCTACCTGCGCCAGGAGTGGGACCGCCTGCAGCGCTCGCAAGCGCCGCTGTCGGTCGTCCTATGCGATCTGGGATCTGGATGGGTTTAAGGGGCTCAACGATGCCTGGGGCCACCCGGCTGGCGATGCCGCCCTACAGCAGGTGGCGCAAGCCCTACAGGGCTCGGTGGGGCGCGCGGCGGACTTAGTCGCCCGCTACGGCGGCGACGAATTTGCCCTGGTGCTGCCCGAGACCCCCCTAGAGGGCGCGCAGCAGGTGGCCGAGCGCGCGTGCCAGGCCATTCGCAACCTTGTCCTGACGTACGACGGCAATCGCCTGCCTGGCTTAACGCTAAGCGTGGGGACGGCCACGATTGTGCCGAACTCGCAAAAGTCGCCAGAAGAGACCATCGCGCTTGCCGATCGTACCCTCTACTGTGCCAAGGCTACGGGTCGCAATTGCGTCAAAGCCGCTTACTTACGCCAGCGCTGAGCGCGCCCAGTCCCAGGCTGCCAGGGCGTGACGCCATCGCTACTCCATTGTCAGGATAGCCCGCGTAGCCCCGGCAGGAGACGCGAGCGTGGTTCAAGAGCGCGCCTACTGGCTGGCCTGGTCCCAGGTGCCGGGCATGGGGGCCGTCTCGCTGCAGCGCCTCTGGCAGCACTTTGGCACGCTCTCGGCCGCCTGGGCGGCCCCAGCCGGGCAGCTCAAGACCGTCGAGGGGATGGGCGAGCGCACGGTGGCAGCCGCCCTGGAGGCGCGATTGCGCCTGGACCCGCCGGCGCTGCTGGCGCAGCACCGCCAGCACAACCCGCATTTCTGGACCCCTGAGGATGGGGCGTATCCGCGCTTGCTGCGCGAGATCCCCAGCCCGCCGCCGCTGCTTTACTACGCCGGCCAGCCCCAACCCGAGGCGAGCGCCGCAGTCGACATTGTGGGCACGCGCTCGCCGAGCGAGTACGGCCGGCGCTGGACCCGCCAGCTCAGCGCGGCGCTCGCCCGGCACGGCATCACTGTCATCTCGGGGCTGGCGGCCGGCATTGACGCGGAGGCCCACCGCGGCTGTCTGGCGGCTGGCGGGCGCACCATTGCGGTGTTTGGGACGGGGCTGGATCGGGTCTATCCGGCCAACCACCGCTCGCTGGCGCACCAAATCCGCGATCGCGGCTTGCTGCTGAGCGAGTACCCGGCCGGCACCCCGCCAGAGAAAGGCAATTTTCCCGCGCGCAACCGCATCATTGCTGGACTCGCCCGCGCGGTCCTTGTGACCGAGGCCCCGCCGCAATCGGGCGCGCTCATCACCGCCCGGCAAGCCAACGAGTTCGGTCGCGACGTCTACGCCCTACCGGGCTCGCTGGATAGCGAGCCCTCCCTGGGTTGTTTGGATCTGCTCAACCAGGGGGCCTACGCCGTGCTGGGCGAGTCGCACCTGCTGGAGCTGTTGGGGACCATGCCGCAGCTCGATGCCCCCAGCGCCTCGCCTGCCCCCCAAGCACCGCCGGCCGATCTGGATCCAACAGCAGCGCAAGTTCTGGATGCCGTTGCGGGCGAGCCCACCCCCTTCGATGCCATCGTCAGCGCCACCGGCCTGTCAGCCAACGCCGTCTCGAGCGCGCTGCTGCAGCTCGAGCTCAAGGGCCTGGTCGCCCAGCAACCGGGCCAGCGCTACCAGCGCCAGTAACGGGCACTGGCCCAACGGCCCTTTTTAAGATGGAATTAACGTTTCTTAACAGCTTGCGCTCATGGCTCCAGCCTCGCGGCGCGTTGCTGTCGTTGGCGCTGGCATTGGCAGCCTAACCGCCGGTGCCCTGCTGGCCAGCCGCGGCCACACCGTCACCGTCTGCGATTGCGCCCTTTGTCCCCGGCGGCTGCGCTTCAACGTTCAAGCGGCGCGGTTTCACCTTTGATGTGGGCGCCACCCAGGTGGCCGGACTGGAACCAGGCGGCATCCACCGCCAGATCTTTGAGGCGTTGGGGGTCGAGCCGCCGGCCGCCACCCCCTGCAATCCGGCTTGCGCGGTCTATCTGCCCGGCGAGACCGAGCCCATCCGCGTCTGGCGCGATCCCGCACGCTGGCGGCAAGAGCGGCAGCGCCAGTTCCCCGGCAGCGAGCCCTTCTAGCAGCTCATGGAAGCCCTGTTTGAAGCGAGCTGGCGCTTCCAGGGGCGCCACCCTGTGCTGCCGCCGCGCAACCTCTGGGACATGGGGCAGCTGCTGGCCGCCGTCCGCCCCGATACGCTGCTGACGCTACCGTTTGTGCCCTGGAGCGTAGCGGATGCCCTCAAAGCGCAGCGCCTCTACAGCCAGCAGCGCCTGCGCACATTTTTGGACCTGCAGCTCAAGCTCTACTCCCAAGTTAGTGTAGAAGAGACAGCCCTGCTGTACGCGGCAACGGCGCTGCGCATCAACCTGGCACCCCAGGGGGTCTACCACCTCCAGGGCAGCATGCAGGCGTTGAGCGCGGCGCTGGTGAAAGCGCTCGAGCGCCACGGCGGCCAGCTGCGGCCGGGGTGCGCGGTGGATCGCATTCACTTTTGTCGCGGGCGGGCCAGCGGCATTACCCTGCGCCGGCTCAAAACCGGGCGCTGCTGGTGCGAAACGGCCGATGAGGTAGTGGCCAACGTCCCGGTCCAAAACCTCCTGGGGCTGCTAGCTGACGCCGAGGCCGATCCGGCCGGTCTTCAGCAGCGGCTCGCGCGCTGGCAGCTGCGCGGCTACGCCCGACGCGTCGCCCGCCTGCCACGCCCCTCGGGGGCGTTCGTGCTCTATCTGGGAGTGGATCGCCGGGCCCTGCCGGCCAATTGTCCGCCCCACTTGCAGCTGTTGGCCGATGGCGACGGCCCCGTGGGCGAGCAGAACTCGCTGTTTGTCTCGGTCAGCCAAGCCGGCGACGGCCGCGCGCCTGCCGGATGCGCCACCATTACCGCTTCCGCATTTACAGATCCGCAGCTGTGATGGCTCGAGACCCAAGCCGCCTACGAAGCCCGCAAGCAAGCCTACACCGACAGCGCGCTGGCGCAACTGCGCCGCTACTTCACCCTCACCCCGGAGACGATCCGCCACCAGGAAGCCGCAACGCCGCTGACCTTCGCCCGCTTCACCGGGCGCGCGTGGGGCTACATGGGCGGGGTGGGCCAGCGCGTGCGGACCTTCGGCCCGTTTGGGTTTGCCACGCGCACGCCCGTGCGCCACCTGTGGCTGGTGGGCGATTCCACCCATCCCGGGGAGGGCACCGCCGGCGTGAGCTACTCGGCGCTCACCGCCGTCCGCCAGATCGAGGCCGGCTAGCGCCAGGCATTGCCCCACTGGTGGCGCCGGAAGCAGCGCTCGACACCGCTATCCTACAGCCGCTTGGGGAGCTCGCGGTCCACCTCGGGGAAGTAGCGGCGAATGACCGAGCAGTCGAACTGGGACAGAATGGCCGAGGCCGGCTCGCGCTCGAGCAAAAACGCAAACGCCGCCCGCACCACCTGCTCGGGATCGCCCTGGCTACCCGCCCAACGCTCGCAGTCCTCGCGGCTGAGCGTGACCGCGTATTGGTGCTGGGATCCGCCCTCGGTGAGCTTGACTTGGTAGGACCAGCCGTTGTCAGTCTCGCCTGCAGATTCAATCGCAATCTCGGCCATGGGTTCCTCCCCTATTGCGGCTGTTCTCCATCAGGATAATGCCTGCCAGCGGCAGCGCCGGCTAGCCGTCCCGCTCGCTTGCCGCCAGCGCGGGGAGCGATTCCCGCACCGCCAACCATCCCGGGGGCAAATCTTGGGCGGCCGGCGCCACAATCCCGCCCGCAATGGCGCAGGTGGTATCGCGATCGCCCAGGCCGCTGGCGGTGGCCCAAAACGCCTCCGGATAGCTGTCGAGATGGCGGGCAGCGCACCAGATTGCAAACGGCACCGTGTCTTGGGCCGAGACGCGCTCGCCAGCGCCCAACTGCGCTGCCACTGAGGGGGGCGAGCGCTCGTACGGGATCGCTGCCGCTCGCTCGAGCCCGCGGCGCGTTTCGCCCTTGGGGACCCACGCCAGCAGCTGCGACCAAAATGGCGCTTGCCGCCCGCGCTCGCCTTGCCCGATGCAAGTAGCGATGGCCGCCGCGATCGCCACGGCAATGGAGCCGGCAATCCCTTCCGGATGGCTGTGGGTCACCCGCGCTGAGCGCTCGGCATCCTCGCGCGCTGCTGCCAGATCCTGGCCCCAGTAAGCGCCCACCGGCGCCACCCGCATGGCGCCGCCGTTGCCGTAGGAACCGCTGCCGCCAAACAGCCGGCCGGACTCGGTTTGCCAGTCAGCGCCCTGTTGAAAGGCCTGCAGCAGCCGGTGGGCGCCCGGGCCGTAACTGCGCCAAGGCGTATAGCGGCGCGCAAAGGCTTGCGCCAGGGCATCCGGCTCGATGCGGCCGTATTGGGCCAATACCTCGACCACCGACAGCGCCATTTCCGTATCGTCGGTGTAAGACCACGGCGCTGCCGGCAGCTCGCGCCGCTCGAGGCGCTGCTGCGCGTCCCTGCCAAAAAAGCGCTCGCCTAAGGCATCGCCCACAGATAGGCCATCCAAGGACTGGTACGCAAGGGCTAGGAAGGGCATGGGCCGGCCGGTCAAGGCGCTGACAGCTTGCAACCTTAGCGCGCCCCAGCTATTGACAGCTGCTTGCTACCCTGCTGCTGGGCGGAGCGCGGCAACGCCCGAGCTAACGCAACAGGCCAGACCCCATGACCGTCGCCAAACCCGTTTTGACCCCGCGAGGCGGCCGCCAGTTTGAGTACCTGAGCGTCACCTACAAGCTGGCCGGTGGGCGGCCCTCTAGGACGCTCAGCGACCTGTCCGTCGATGGAACGCGCGCCTTGCCCGCCGATGCGCACCCGCTGCAGTGGCCCACCACCGAAGCCGAGCTGCTGGCCCAATTGGGCGAGGCCGGTTGGCAGCTAGTGGGCTACGCGCTGGATGCGAGCCGGGGCGAGCACTACGCCAAGTTCTTGCGGGAGGTGACTCAGGGCCAAGCCGGGATCTAGCATGGGGCTAGATGTAGCGTGCGATCGCCGCGTCGGGAGTCCCAGCCGTGGCCATTATCGCCATCCGGGCCTGGTACCTGGCCCACTACGAACCGATTGCGGAGCTCGTCCAGCGCCCCCACGACCTGCGCCTCAATAAGGTCAGCTTGCTCAAATCGGGGCTGCGCGCTGACTTTTTGAACGAGCGCGACGAGGTGCAGCGCGCTACCTGGTTCCAGCGCTACCTGGAGGGCGAGACAGTCGAGTTCTACATTGAAGGCAGCGGCGGCTATACCATCGCCAACATCGATCTGGTCTCCCACGAGATCTATTTCACCCAGCAGGCCATTGCCGCCTGGCTGGAGCCCACCATTTATTTGAGCTATCAGGGCGAGTACGAGCCCGCCAGTCAGGCGCTGCGAGAGTCGCTCGAGAGCGCGATCGCCACGCTCAATCCGCGCTCGCGCTTGTCGCTATCGCTAGAGGAGTCACCGCGCCCGCGCAACGCCCCCATGCGGATTGGCGCGAGCCAGCTGCGGCGCATCCGCAAGTGCCTGCTGTTCGTCGCCGATGCCACCCCGGTTGCCACCGGGCAACACGCGCGCTCGCTGCCCAGCCCGCTGCCCTGCCTCGAGCTGGGCCACGCCATCCAGAGCAAGCAACCTAACCAGATCCTGCTGGCTAGCATGGCGCGCGAGGGCGACGGCCAGTCCCCCTTCGAGCTCCCCGACTACAAGCAGCTGCAGTTCGCCACGCGCGAGGAACTGCAGCAGACGCTGCCATCGCTGCTGGAGTCGCTGCTGCAGCGGTTTCGGTTGTTTGCGTAAGATTGGGCTGGTGGCGTTCGCAGGCACCCCATGATTCTGTTAGGCCGCGTTGTCGCCGACGCCTCCACCCTCATCCCTGACGGCGCTGTTGCCGTCGAGGGCTCGGCGATCGCGGCGGTGGGCGATCACGCAGCCATCCTGGAGCAATACCCTCACCACGCCCAACAGCACTACGACATCCTCATGCCCGGCCAGGTGGGGGCGCACCTCCACTCGGTGCAGAGCTTGGGCCGCGGGCTTGCCGACGACGTAGACCTGCTGGACTGGCTGTTTGAGGCCATCCTGCCGCTGGAGGCAACGCTAACGGCCCACCAGATGGAGGTTGCCGCCCGATTGGGCTACCTCGAGCTGATCGAGAGCGGCACGACCACCGCCATCGACCATCTCTCGGTTGCCCACGCTGATCGCGCCTTCAAAGCCGCCAGCGAGATGGGCATCCGCGGCGTCCTGGGCAAAGTGCTGATGGACCGGCGATCGCCCCAAGGCCTGCTGGAAGCAACGGACGAGGCTTTGGCCCAGTCGGAGCGGCTCATCCAGCAGTATCACGGTGCCTGCGGCGATCGCATCCGGTACGCGGTGACGCCGCGCTTTGCGCTCTCGTGTAGCGAAGCTTGCCTGCGCCGCTCGCGCGAGCTGGCCGATGCCTACAACGGCGTGCGCCTCCACACCCACGCCAGCGAGAACCGGCGCGAGATCGCGGCTGTTGAGGGCGAGACCGGCCAGCGCAACATCCACTGGCTCGACGAGCTCGGCCTAACGGGCGAGGATGTCGTGCTCGCCCACTGCGTCTGGACCCAGCCATCCGAGCGCGAGGTGCTGGCCCGGACGGGGACGCACGTGGTGCACTGCCCCTCGTCCAACATGAAGCTGGCCAGCGGTACTGCCCCCATAGCGGACTACCTCAAGCGGGGCATCAACGTCGCGCTAGGCAACGATGGCCCGCCCTGCAACAACACCTTGGACCCGTTCACCGAGATGCGGCAGGCCGGCCTGCTGGGCAAGGTAGCCTCGCTGGATCCCACCGTACTGTCCGCCCAGACGCTGTTTGAAATGGCCACTGTCAACGGCGCGCGGGCAGCCGGATTCGAGCGGCTCGGCAAGCTCAAGGCAGGTTGGCAGGCGGACATCATTGGCTTGCGAGCGGATATTACGCGCGCAACGCCGTTGCACGACGTGCTCTCGCACCTGGTGTACGGCGCCCGGGCCTCGGATGTGGCCTTCACCATGGTCAATGGCGAGGAGCTGATGCGCGACGGCCGAGTGCTGGTTGCCGATTCAGCTGCCATCCGGGCCGAAGCGCAGGCGATCGCGGAGCGTCTGGACCTGCAACCGGCCCGCCAAAGCGCCCGAGCCGTCAAGCCGTAGTGGTGGCCCGTTCCCAGGTGGATGTCGAGGGCAACCGCCCCATGCAACTCCCCAACGCGAGTGCTGCCATTGTTGATCGGGCTAAACTAACCGACTACTGTCTCAACCCCGAACATCCCCGCGGACGGCATAAGGCCCGCGTTTTTGCGGCGGTGCTGGGTTTGGGGCCAGCAGATGCCGACATGTTGCAGCGCGCGTTAATCGAAGCCGCCCAGGATTACGAGGCCGTTCCGACAGGTACGAATGCGTTTGGCGAGCTTTACACGATCGATTTCCCGCTGTCGGGACCTCGCGGGAGAGCTACGATCCGTAGCAACTGGATTGCACCTCGCGGTGAGAAACGCCCCCGCTTTGTGACCTGCTACCTCCGAGAAGCAGAAAGCAGTACACGCCTAAGCTGATGGCAGAAAGCCTCATGAGTGACGGCAACGGCGTTGCTTTGCTACAAGTTGTGGCCCTAACCGACGATTTGCCCGAACAGCGCTTGCGGCGCGGTCAAGTCGGCACAGTGGTGGAGGCATTGAGCGGCGACCGCTTCCTGGTCGAGTTCAGCGACAACCGCGGCCAAACGTACGCCCTGTTGCCGTTAGCAGCCCATCAACTCTTGCCCCTGCGCTACCAGAGTGACGGCGAGTCCCTTGCGCGGGCTTAACGCTGGATCGGTAGCGATGCGCCGTTCCATTCCGAACGTTCTCCAGTGGCGCGTTTAGCAACTTGCTCGCGTGCGTAGCCGGCGATCTGCAGGCAGAGGCATCTAAACTTCCAAGCCGCAACCGGACAGCTGGTCTTAAGAGCGCCTAACAGAACTTCTGTAGGTGGTTGAACAGGATGAGCGCGCAGCCCAGCTCGAGGAAGGCTTGGTGAATGTCAGCACGCCGCTCATCCC
>PXQH01000054.1 GCA_003022125.1 Cyanobacteria bacterium QS_8_64_29
GCGAAGCCCTTGACGGGGGGGGGTGAACTGCTGGGAAGGCCCACCCCTTGCCAGAGGTGTAGGGGCGGCTGTCGTTCGTGGTGCTAACCATGTCAGCTTCCCTCGCCTCGCCTGCCTTTTGCCGCGCGCCGTTCCCCGTTCCGTTTGCCGCCTTGCGCGCGGTCGGGGCTAGTTCGTCAACTGCCGCCCCTCGCGGCACAGCTACTCGGGCTGGGTCTGCCGGGTCTACTTCCCCAGCCACAGCCTCGCTCGCCACTAGCAGCTTCCGCGGCACCCGGTACAACCTGCCCTTCGTCCGGGTACGCCGTCAGGGGCAGTGGTGGGTGGCCTCGGTGCTGTTGGGCGCTGCCCCAGCCAGTGGCAGGAGCAAATTCGATAAGCAACTTGTCACCAAAAGGGCGTTAGCCTGCTACTCCACCGTGACCGACTTGGCCAAATTGCGCGGCTGGTCTACATCCAGCCCGCGGCGGGCGGCAATATAGTAGGACAGCAGCTGCAGCGGCACCACCGACAGAAACGGCGACAGCCACTCGTCCACACCCGGCACCGGAAGCAGTTGGTCGAAGGTGGCGCTAGCTTCGGTATCTTCTAGGGCCGTCACGCCAATCAGGTGTGCGTCCCGGGCTTTGGCTTCCTCGGCGTTGGAGATGACTTTGTCGTACACCTGCCCGGGCATGGCCACTGCCACCACCGGCACGTTGTCATCCAGCAGCGCAATCGGGCCGTGCTTCATCTCGCCGGCTGGGTAGCCCTCAGCGTGGAGGTAGCTGATCTCTTTGAGCTTGAGCGCGCCCTCCAGCGCAATGGGAAAATTGATGCCGCGCCCAATGAAAATAAAGTCGCGGGTTTCTTTAAACTCGTGGGCCAGCGCTTCGATCGCTTCTTCCCGGCTCTCCAGCACCAGCTCGATTTGAGCCGGTAGCTGGCGCAGGCCATCCACCATCTGCTGGAGGCGATCGGGCGGCAGCGCCTGGCGGCGGGCAGCCAACTCTAGGGCCAGGCAGCAAAAGCCCACTACCTGGGCCATGAATGTTTTGGTGGCGGCAACCCCAATCTCAATGCCGGCATGGGTATCGATGATGGCATCCACCGAGCGCGCCAGCGTGCTCTCGGGGCGGTTGGTCATGCCCAGCAAGCGCGCCTGCTGGGCCGGTGGGGCCTGGGCGCGCCGCTCCCGTTCCAAATTGAGCGCTGCCAGGGTGTCGGCCGTCTCGCCCGATTGGGTCACGCCCACGGTCAGGGTGTTGGCTTTGAGCGGGGTGGGCGCGTAGCGAAACTCCGAAGCGTAGTGAACGGCCGTGGGAATGCCGGCCAGTTGCTCTAGCAAGTACTTGCCAATGAGGCCGGCGTGCCAGCTCGTGCCGCAGGCCACGATCTCGACGGCCTCCAGGTCCTGGTAGAGCTGGGCCGGCAACCCCAGATCGATGGGCGAAGCGGCCGCGTAGGTCTCGGGGGTCCAGTCGTCGTTGAGATAGGCCTCCAAGCAGGCGCGCACCACCCCGGGCTGCTCGTGGATTTCTTTGAGCATGAAGTGGCGAAAGCCCTGTTTCTCTACCAGAACCGGGTTCCAGTCCAGGGTGCGCGGTTTTTTTTGCAGGCGCTCCCCAGCCAGGGTATAAATCTCGGCCCCGAGCGGCGTCAGCCGCGCCATCTCGCCATTCTCGAGCGGTAGGACGGCGTTGGTGTGCGGGATGAGCGCAGGCGTATCGGACGCGCAGAAAAACTCGCCCTGCCCAAAGCCAATGGCCAGCGGGGCTTGCTCGCGCGCGACGATCAGCTCGTCGGGATAGTCGGCGCAGACCACCGCAATGGCAAAAGCCCCCTGCAGCCGCGAGAGGGCTTTCCGGACCGCCTCGAACAGCCGCGATCGCCCATCGCTCTCCCCGTCCGCCTGTTCCAGGCACTCGGCGATCAGGTGCGGCACCACCTCCGTATCGGTGTCGGAGGCAAACGCGTGTCCCTTTTGCGCCAGCTCCTCGCGCAGCGGGCGGTGGTTTTCCACAATGCCGTTTTGCACCACCGCGATGCGTTGGTTGCCATCCAGGTGAGGGTGGGCGTTGTGCTCTTCCGGCTTGCCGTGGGTGGCCCAGCGCGTGTGGCCGATGCCCAACTGCGCCGGCATGGGCTCGCGCTCCAGCTTTTGCCGCAGGTTGTGGAGCTTGCCTTTGGCGCGCACGCAGTGGAGCCGATCGTCCCAGACGGTTGCCATACCGGCCGAGTCGTAGCCGCGGTATTCCAACCGCTCCAACCCGGCCATGAGGACATCCGTTGCCGTCTGGGGACCGATGTAGCCGACGATTCCGCACATGCCGTTGCCAGTATAAGGTGGGCACTAGCCCAGCTGACCGTAGCTTGGCTCCAAAGCTACTGCGGGCCTGCCAGAACGTCAAGATTGCCCCAGCCCAAAAAAAAGAGAGGAACGGCGTCCTCTCAGGTAGGCCTAGGCCAGCACGCGAAGCGCTGGGCGTGGCGTGCAGGGCTAGTAGGCGAGTCCCATGCTTCGGGTGGTCTCGGCCCCAAGGTAGACGCGGATGCTCAAAAAGTCCGTCGGGCAGGCCGTCTCGCACCGCTTGCAGCCAACGCAGTCCTCAGTGCGCGGCGATGAGGCAATCTGCCCGGCCTTGCACCCATCCCAGGGAACCATCTCCAGCACGTCCAGCGGGCAGGCCCGCACGCACTGGGTACAGCCAATGCAAGTATCGTAAATCTTGACGCTGTGCGACATCGCTAAGGGCTCCTTGTTCACGTGCTTGCTGTCCCGTGGGCACCTCGCTTATGCCATAAGTCTACCGCACCCGCATGGGGCACTTTTGGCGCGGGCTGCCGAACTTAAAAGTCCGTAACTTGGTGCTCAGAGCGCCATGCGCTCGGGCTGGGTCAAGCACATGGCGATGCCTTTTTCGTAGTAGGCCGCTTCGTTGACAAACACTGGGTGCACCACCTCGGGACCGTCGTAGCCGATCGCGTGGCCGTCCAAGGTCAAAAACAGCGGATCGCCGGGCGCCATGGCTTCAAAGTCCCGGCCCTGCCGCTGCGGGTGGATGAACCCATCGAGGTCGCCGTCGCTGGTCTTGGGATAGTCGATGCGGCGCTGGTGGCGGTAGACCGTCAGCGGGGGCGCGGGCTGGGACCAGCGCTGGCGGTTGAAGGCATCGATGCCATCCAGCACGGCGTGGACCAGGCGCTCGGTGGTTGCAAAGATCTCGGGGGCCAACGTGCCTGGGGTAATGGGCCCTACCTCGATGGCAAAGCCGCGGCTGGCAATGGCGTTGAGGAAGTTGGGCTCGCGCTCGGGCTCGATCCAGCTGTAAACCCCAAGGCTGGGATCGGTGGCGCACAGGCGGGCGGCGAGCTGGAAGTCAAAGGGCCCATCGCGCACGAAGATCAGGCTCGCGCCCATGTTGGCCGAGGTGGTGTGCAGATCCAGAATGAAATCGACCTGGGCGTTGCCCTTGGGCCCCAAGGCGCGATCGATTTGCTGGGCCCGGCGGTCTTCGCGCGTTGCCGGGTTGGGATCTTGCAACGCATGGCTGCCAAAGCAGCGGTTGAGGTCTTTACCCAGGTAGCGCTGGCGGGCCTGCAGGGCCTCGGGGTTGCCCAGCAGCGTCTGGGTCTCAAAGCTCTCGCGCGCGATCGCCTCGGGGTGGCGGCGGAACTTTTTGATGAGGTAGGCCCCAGTCAGTTCGTTGCCGTGAGTGCCGCCGACAATGGCGACGCGATCGATGGAGTCCATGGGGGTGGGCTAGCGCAGCGGCGGGCACGCGCTTGCCCGGCATCCGGCCGGGGCGCCAGAACGCGTTACCATCTGGTGTATCGCCCTCAGTTCCTGGCCGATGGAGCAGCGCGAGCGCGAGTCGCCTTCAACCGAGCTGATCTTAACCCATCCGCAGCAGTCGCTCGGGACGATCCACCGCAGCCGCGTAACGGGCAGCTACATTAACTGGGAAGGGCAGACCTATGCCGTGCTGGAGCGCCACCACCACTACCACTACCAGGCCGGCGGCTACCGCCTAAGCAAAGTGTCGCTCTACGTTCAGTCGGCGCAAGCCATCACCGAGACCAGCTACGTCGACGGGCGCTGGGCGATCGGCGATGCCAGCTGCCGCTTCAATGCCCGCTCCGAAATCCTGCGCTGCGCGGTCAACCCGGAGGGGCCCTGCTATAGCTGTCCCTTTTACGAACCGCTCGGCGAGGCCGCAGCCGAGGGCTAACCGTTCTCGAAGCGCTCGCCGGCGACCGGGCGCATGCCGTTGGCAAAATCGGCCCCGGATTGCGCCCGCTTGCCGCTGGGCTGCAGCGCGTGCAGCAGCAGCAGGCCATCCCCGGTTTGGACGGCCGGGCCGAGCGATTTTAAAGTCCCCGCGATCTCGCCGGGGCGAGCAGCCCCCTCAGGCGGCCAGTCATGCTGGGCCAGCTGCGACTGCCACTCGGTCGGTAGCTGCGAGCGTACGGATGCCGCCAGTGGGACGGTTGCCCGGATCTTGAGCGGCTGCTGCCGGAAGCGCGCGGTGCTGTTGGGGTAAAACCCGCGCACTTGGTTGTGAATTGCCAGGGCCGGCCGCGACCAATCCAGGGCGTAGTGCTGCTTGCGCAGCAGCGGTGCGTAGCTGGCTTGGGCCGGATCCTGCGGTTGCGGGGTCAGGGTGCCGCGCTCGAGCTGCTGCAGCGTCTCCACCAACCGGTCGGCCCCCAAATCTGCCAGCCGCTGCGAGAGCTCGCGGGCGTTCTCCAGCAAGCCCACCGCCGTCCGGGCGCGCAGCAGGATGGGCCCGGTATCCATGCCAGGCTCCATCAGCATGGTCGTTACGCCCGTTTCGGCATCGCCGTTGTAGAGGCTCCAGGCAACGGGCGAAGCCCCCCGGTGGCGGGGCAGTAGGGAGGCGTGAACGTTGACGCAGCCCAGCCGCGGTTGCGACAGCACCGCCGGCGGCAGGATTTGGCCGTAGGCCATCACGGTAACGGCATCGGCCTGCAACTGCGCCAGCTGGGCCAGGGTATCGCGGTCGTCGCGCAGGCGCTGGGGTTGCCAAACCGGTACGCCGTGGGACTGGGCCAGTTCCTTGACGGGTGGGGGCTGCAGCTGTTTGCCGCGCCCGCGCGGCCGATCGGGCTGGGTCACCACCGCTCGGACTGCAATCCCCGGCTGCGCGAGCAGGCGCTGCAGGCTGGGAACGGCAAACTCGGGCGTGCCGAAAAACGCGACTTGCATGGCAGTGCCCTCGCGGCGGCACTCGGGCTAGGCTACGGGTGCGCTCAGCGTCTCACCTCGCGCGCGCCAGCCGCAATCGTCCATGCCCTCGCCTCGCGCTGCGCTGCTTTGGCTCGCCATCGGCCTGGCTGCCCTGCTGCTGACGGTACTGCTGGCCTCGCTAGCCCAGCTGGCCGGGCAATCGCCGCTGCTGGCTGGACTGCTGCTGTTGGCGGCGATCGCGGCGGTGGCGGCGATTGCAGTCGCCCTCTACGCCAGCCGGCGATCACGCCGCCGGCGGCCGCGCCCCAGCGCACCGGCCTCCAAACCTGAAGCGGCCAGCGCCAGTTTCGAGGCCGTGCAAGAGCAAATCACCAGCATTCACGATCGCGTCGCGCGCCAGGCCCTCCAGGATCGCGCCCAGCAGCTCGCTTCCGAGTTCAACCGCCAGGAGCTGCGCGTGGTGGTCTTTGGAACCGGTTCGGCCGGCAAGACCTCGCTGGTGCGGGCGCTGCTGGGCGAGGTGGTGGGTGAGGTGTCGGCCCCCATGGGCACCACCGAGGCCGGGCAGAGCTATCGCCTCGAGCTGGCTGGGGTGGATCGCCCCATTCGCATCACCGATGCGCCCGGCATGCTGGAGGCCGGCGCCGCCGGCACCGAGCGCGAACGGGCGGCGCGGCAGCTAGCTGCTCGAGCGGACCTGCTGCTGTTGGTGGTGGACAACGACCTGCGGCAGTCGGAGCGCGAGCCGCTGGCCCAGTTGGCCGCCATGGGCAAGCGATCGCTGCTGGCGCTCAACAAAAGCGACTGCTACCCCCAACCCGAGCGCGATGCCATCCTGGCGCAGCTGCGGCAGCGCCTGAGCGAGGCGATCGCGCCTGAGGATGTGGTAGCGGTCGCTGCCGCTCCCCAACCCGTGCCCGCACGCGGCGGCGGCACCGTTCGCCCGCCGCCGCAGGTAGACGCGCTGCTCGAGCGCCTGGCAGCAGTACTGCGCGCCGAGGGCGAGACCCTAGTGGCCGACAACATCCTGCTGCAATCGCAGCGCTTGAGCGAGGAAGCCCGCGCACTCATCGACCGGCAGCGGCAGCAGCAAGCCGAGCGCACCATCCGCCGCTACCAGTGGATTGGGGGCGGCGCCATTGCCGTAACGCCGCTGCCGGGGGTGGACATGCTGGGCACCGCCGCCGTCAACGCCCAGATGGTCATGGAGCTGGGCCGCATCTACGGCTGCGAGCTGAGCTGGGACCAAGCCCGGGAACTGGCGCTGTCGCTGGGGCGGACCCTGGCCAGCCTGGGCGTGGTCAAAGGGGCGCTGGAGCTGTTTGCCAGTGCCCTGCAGCTCACCGCCGGTACCTACGCCGTGGGCAAGGCCATCCAGGGGGTGACTGCCGCCTACCTCACCCGCATTGCCGGCAAAAGCTTCATCGAGTACTTCCGCCAGGACCAAGATTGGGGCGATGGCGGCATGAGCGAGGTCGTGCAGCGCCAGTTCGAGCTCAACCGCCGGGATGCCGTCGTCCGGGCCTTCGTGCGCGAAGCTGCCGAGCGCGCGATCGCGCCACTGGGGCTCGATTCCGCTGCCCGGAGCGAACCGGCCCAGGACGACTGGCTGGAGGCGGAGCGCGACCGCGGCGAGTGGTAGGGGGCTGCCCTAGCCCGGTTGGGCTTGGGCCACCCCCTGCTCGGCCTGTTTGGCTCCGCGAGCGGCGGCGGCCTCGTCCGGGTGAATGTTGAGCCGCGTCAGGTTGAGGCGGCCCTTGCTATCGACCTCGCGGACTTTGACCACCAGCTCGTCGCCAACCGAGACTTCGTCCTCCACTTGATTGACCCGACGGTCGGCCAACTGCGAGATGTGCACCATCCCTTCCTTGCCGGGCATGATCTCGACAAACGCCCCGATGGGGATGATGCGCGTCACGCGCCCCAGATAGACATCGCCTTCGCTGAGCTTGTGCGTCATGCTTTTGACGATGTTCATGGCCTGGAGGGCATTTTCCGAATCGGCGGCGGATACGGTCACCGTCCCGTCGTCGTCGATGTCGACCTTGGCGCCGGTGCGATCGGTGATGTTTTTGATCGTGCGCCCGCCGGGGCCGATGACCAGGCCGATGAGCTCGGGGTCGATTTTGAGCGTCCGCAGCCGCGGGGCGCTGGGGGCTAGCTCCTGGCGCGGGCTGGCGATCGCAGCCTGCATCTGCTCCAGGATGTGCAGCCGCGCCGGCCGGGCCTGATGGATGGCTTGGGCGATGGTCTCCAGCGGCAATCCGGCCACCTTCATATCCATCTGCAGGGCTGTGATGCCGGTATCGGTGCCGGCCACCTTGAAGTCCATATCCCCCAGGAAATCCTCAAGGCCCTGGATGTCGGTGAGCACGCGGACTTCCTCACCTTCCTGAATCAGGCCCATGGCCGCCCCGCTGACCGGCTTGCGGATGGGGACGCCGGCATCCATCAGCGCCAGCGTCGAGCCGCAGACCGAGCCCATGGAGGTGGAGCCGTTGGAGGACAATACCTCCGAGACCACGCGCAGCACATAGGGGAACTCGTCTCGCGATGGCAGCACCGGGACCAGCGCCCGCTCGGCCAAGGCGCCGTGGCCGATCTCGCGCCGCGCAGGGGCGCGCAGCGGCTTGGTCTCGCCCACGCTGTAGGGCGGGAAGTTGTAGTGATGGAGGTAGCGCTTCTCCTCCATGGGATGGAGCTCGTCGGCCACGTTCTGGGCATCGGCTGGGGTGCCCAGCGTGACGCTCGACAGGATCTGGGTCAGCCCCCGGGTAAAGAGCCCGCTGCCGTGGACGCGGCGCGGCAAAAAGCCCACGCGGCAGGAAATGGGGCGGACCTCATCCAGCTTGCGCCCGTCGACGCGCACTTGCTCGCGCACGATCTGGTCGCGCATGAGCGCTTTGGTCAGGTCCTTAAAGGCATTGCCCACCGCCTTGCTGTCCTCGGCGGCGGTGGCGCACACCGGGTCGTCCTCGGGGAGCTCGGCGATCGCGCTCTCAACGTACTCGGTCTTGACTTCCTCGAGTGCATCGTCGCGCGCTTGCTTGTGCAGCTCGTGCTGCGACAGCACCTTGCGGATGGGCTCGGCCGCCCGCTCGCGGACGAAGGCCTCCACGTGCGGATGCGAGGTGGGGGGATCGGCTTGGGCCAGCTCCAGCCCCAGCTCCGACATCATCTCCTGCTGCGCCCGGATCAGATCCTGAACGGCCTCGTAGCCGAACTCGATGGCGTCGATGGTGTCCTGCTCCGGCAGCTGGTTGGCCCCGGACTCGACCATGTCGATCCCTTGCGGGCCGCCCGCTACGACCAGATCCAGATCCCCATACTCGACCTCGTTGTAGTTGGGATTGATGACAAAATCGTCATCCACCAGCCCAACGCGAACGCCGGCCATGGGGCCGTTGAGCGGGATCTGGGCCATAATGGCGGCCACCGAGGCCCCCGTCACCGCCAGCACGTCGGGCGGCACGTCCTCATCCAACGACAGCGTCGTTGCTACAATCTGGATATCGTCGCGAATCCAGTGGGGGATGAGGGGCCGCATGGCCCGGTCGATCAGGCGGCTGATGAGCGTCACGTTCTGGGGCGGCCGCCCCTCGCGCCGCAGGAAGCTGCCCGGAATGCGACCGGCCGCGTACTGGCGCTCCTCGTAATCGACTAGCAGCGGCAAAAAGTCGATGCCCTCGCGCGGCTCGGAGCGCGTCGCCGTTACCAGAACTGACGTCTCGCCCGAGCTGACTAGGACCGAACCGTCTGCCTGTGGAGCGAGCAGGCCGGTGTTCATTACAATATCCTTTCCACTAAAGGATATTGTCTTTTGGAATTCTTGCATTAGCGCGCGTATCCTTCTCTCGCTATCACGTTTCTGTCTCGATGGCAATCCTAGCACCTCGATCCGGGGCCAGCCGAGCGGGAGCGGCCTGGATCGGCGGGGATTTTGCCCGCCTAGCGGGCGGCAGTAAAACGGCAGTTTATGGCGACCCTGCACGGTAGTTGGATCCTCGACGCTGAGCCCAGCGCGCTTTTGGTATGGGGCGAGACTTGGCGCCCCCGCCGCCAACGCCGCAAGCCCGGCAAGCGCAAGCAGCTGCCCGCCCACCCATTCGCGCTCGGCCGCCGCGAGTTGCGCGCCCAGCTGCTCGAGCGCGGCTTGATCCCCGATGCCGAAACGGCGCCACTAACGGGGGCCCCCTTATCCGAGCGCGAGCGCCGCCAAGCTGCGATCCTGCCCACGCAGCGCTCGGCCCGCGGGGAGCCGCAGCAGCCGCTGCTAGCGCGCAAGCTGCGCGAGGAAGGCGCTGCCGAGGGACTGGGGCTCCACGCCTGGAAGGTGGAGGGCCTGGCCCTGACGCCGCTGGAGGCGACGCAGCTGCTGCAGGCGCTGCCGTTGGGGGCAACGGCCGCCGCCGAGCGCGACATTGGCGATGAGCTGCGGTTCTGGGCCCACGCTTACCGCTGGAGCCTGGAGCTGCTGGCGCGGGACAAGTTCTTACCCGCGATCGCGGAGCAGGGCGAAGGCGAAGCCGCCGGCACGTGGCAACCGCTGCTCGATAGCGCCGCGGATCAGGCGCGCTTTCGGCGCCTGGCACAGCAAATGCCCGATGCCTGCCGGGCCTCGGTCAGCGACTGGCGGGATCCGGCCCTGCCCTCGCCGCAGGCGCTGCTGCTGGACTTTATCGCCAGCACGCTCGACGTGCAGCTGCGGCACTGGCTCGAAACCAGCGTTCCGCCCGTCAAAGATGCCGCGCTCAAGCGCTGGCTGAACGCCCTCTCGGCCCCGCAAGGCGACTTTGCCATCGAGGTCCTGGATCGTCGCCGCCTGAGCAAAGCCCTCGAGACCTGGACGCTGCCGGTACGGGACTATCTGGGATCGCAGGCGCTGCGCAAGCTGGGCCCCAACCAATTCCGCACCTGCTTTGCCCTGCAGCCGCCGCCGCAAGGCAGCGAGACCTGGACGCTGCGCTACGGCCTGCAGGCGATCGACGATGAGTCCCTGTTTGTCGATGCCGAGACTGTCTGGCAGCACCCCGAGGAGCAGATCGTCTACCAGCAGCGCCCCATCGAGCGCCCGCAGGAGCTGCTGCTAACCGGGTTGGCTCTGGCCGCGCAGCTGCACTCGGCCGTAGCCGAGACCCTAGAGCAAGCCTGCCCAGTGGCCTGCTCGCTCGATCCGGTGCAGGCCTACGAGTTCGTCAAAGGCAGCGCTTGGCGCCTGCGCGACAGCGGCCTGGGCACGATCCTGCCGCCGGGGCTGACCCCGGGCAGCAGCGAAAAGCGCCTGGGGCTCAAAATCCGCGCCCAGGCGCCCCAGCGCCAGCAGCTGGGGTTGCAGGGACTGCTGCAGTTCCAGTGGGATCTGGCCATCGGCGATCGCGCCCTCTCGCGCGAGGAGTTCGAGCGCCTGCTGGCGCAGCAATCCCCGCTGGTCGAGGTGGATGGGGAATGGGTAGCCCTACAGCCCGCCGATGTCAAGGCGGCCCAGGCCATGCTGGATGAATCCGGCAATGGCAGCATGCAGCTCTCGGTCGAGGATGCGGTGCGCTTGAGCACTGGCGAGACCCAGACCCTGGACAAGCTGCCGGTGGTGGATTTTGAGGCCTCGGGCGAGCTGCAGGCGCTGGTGACCGACCTCAGCGATACCCAAGCCCTGGAGCCCATTCCCACGCCCCAAGGGTTCCGCGGCGAGCTGCGCTCCTACCAGCGCTGGGGCGCGAGCTGGCTGGCCTTTCTGGCGCGCTGGGGCTTGGGCGCTTGCCTGGCCGATGACATGGGCCTGGGCAAAACCATCCAGGTGCTGGCCCTGCTGCTGCACCGCCAGGAGCGCGCGGAGCTGCACGCGCCCACGCTGCTGGTCTGCCCCACCTCCGTGCTGGGTAACTGGCAGCGGGAGGTGCAGCGCTTTGCCCCCACCCTGGCCAGCTACCTCCACCACGGCCCTGATCGCCCCCAGGGCGAGGTTTTCGAGCGCCAGGCCCGGCAGGCCGATCTGGTGGTGACCAGCTACGCGCTGGCCCTGCGCGATGCCCCCACGCTACAGGCGGTGGACTGGCAGGGTGTCGTGCTGGATGAGGCCCAAACCATCAAAAACCCGCGCGCCAAGCAGTCCCAGGCCGTCCGCCAGCTGGCCGCCAGCTTCCGCATCGCGCTCACCGGGACCCCCATCGAGAACCGCTTGGCGGAGCTGTGGTCCATCCTGGACTTTCTCAATCCGGGGTATTTGGGCACGCAGCAGTTTTTCCAGCGCCGCTTTGCTGTTCCCATCGAGCGCTACGGCGACGGCGATTCGCTGCGGACGCTGCGATCGCTGGTGCGGCCGTTCATCCTGCGGCGGACCAAAACCGATGCCGATATCGTGCGCGACCTGCCGCGCAAGCAGGAAGCCAACGTCTACTGCGGCCTCAGCCGCGAGCAAGCCGATCGCTACCAGCAGCTGGTGGATGCGGCCCTCGCCGATTTGGAAGGCAGCGAGGGCATGCAGCGGCGGGGCAAGATCCTGACGCTGTTGATGCAGCTCAAGCAACTCTGCAACCACCCCGCTCTGTTGCTGAACGAACCCCAGCTCGATGGCCCCGAGCGCTCGGGCAAGCTGCTGCGCCTGAGCGAGATGCTAGAAGAAATTGCAGCCGAAGGCGATCACGCGCTCATCTTTACCCAGTTCGCCCAGTGGGGCAAGCTGCTCCAACCCTATCTGGAGCAGCGCCTGGGCGGGGAAGTGCCGTTTCTGTACGGCGCCACGCGCAAACAGCAGCGCGAAGAGATGGTGGATCGCTTCCAAAACGATCCCGCCGGGCCGCGCGCGTTCATCCTCTCCATCAAGGCCGGGGGCACGGGGCTCAACCTCACCCGTGCCAACCACGTCTTTCACATCGATCGCTGGTGGAACCCGGCCGTGGAAGACCAAGCCACCGATCGCACCTTCCGCATCGGCCAGACCCGCAACGTGCAGGTGCACAAATTCGTCTGCAGCGGCACCCTGGAGGAGCGCATCGACGCCGCGATCGCCAGCAAGCGGGAGCTGGCCGAGCAGACCGTCGATGCCGGCGAGGAGTGGCTCTCGGAGCTGGATACGGACAGCCTGCGCGATTTGGTTCTGCTGGACCGCCAAGCCGTTATGGACGCCGATGGCGGGGGCTGAGCCGCCCGCTGTGCTAGTTTCCAAGTGGCGATCCGCGATGGGGGGCGAGCCCTGCCATGGAAGGCTTGATTCCCGAATCCGTCAAAACGTGGGCCCAATTTTTCCACCCGGTGGTGATGCTGGGGCTGTTTGCCGCTACACTCTACGCGCTCTATCTGGGGCTGCAGGTGCGGCGCACGCGCACCACTGAGGACCCCAACCAACGCAAGGAACTTGCCAAGCAGCGCTTCAACGTCCGCCACCACCAAGTAGGGGGCGTGCTGCTGGCGCTGATCCCCATGGGCGCCATAGGCGGAATGGCGGTAACCTATCTTAACAACGGCAAGCTCTTTGTCATCCCGCACCTGTTTGCCGGGTTGGGGGTCGTAGCGTTGGTGGCCCTCTCGGCAGCGCTGGTGCCGTTCATGCAGCAGGGCCAGCTCTGGGCGCGCTACACCCACATCAGCCTCAACGGTCTGGTTGTTGCCCTGTTCGGCTGGCAGGCCGTTTCCGGCGCGCAGATCCTGCTCGAGATTGTCGCCAACCTCTAGCGCACCCGGCAGGAACCCGACTGGTACCGGCGACGTCCCGCAAGGGCGCAGCCCTGCGCTCGAGGCGATCCGGCCCCGCCCAGATCGCCTCGCAAAGCAGCCTGCAACCCGCTAGAGTAGAAAGCCCCACCCCGCAAAACAGGAGCCCCCCATGAAGGCATTCGTCGCTGGTGCCACCGGTGAGACTGGGCAGTGCATCGTTCAAGAACTGGTCCAGCGCGGCATTCCCATCCGCGCCTTGGTGCGCAACTTGGAGCACGGGCAGAAGCTGCTGCCGCTAGAGGCTGAGCTAGTGGTGGGTGACGTCCTGCAGCCCCAGCGGCTCGAGGAAGCCATGGGCGACAGCACGATCGCCTTCAGCGCTATCGGAGCGCGGCCCAGCCTAGACCCTAGCGGTCCCTACCAAGTCGACTGCCGAGGCAACCAAAACCTGATCGACACCGCCCGGGCCAAGGGCATCGAGCACTTTGTGCTGGTTTCCTCGCTTTGCACGTCCCGCTTGCTCCATCCGCTCAATCTGTTCTGGTTGGTGCTGCACTGGAAAAAGCGTGCCGAGGACTACCTGCAACAGAGCGGGCTGACCTACACCATTGTGCGCCCTGGGGGGCTACGCAACCAAGACGCGCCGGATGCGATCGTCATGTCGCCCGCTGATACGCTCACCGACGGCAGCATTCCGCGCGCGAAAGTGGCCCAAACCTGCGTCGAGGCTCCCTTCCAGCCTGCGGCGGCCAACACCATTGTTGAAATCGTCGCCCGCCAGGATGCACCCGCCCAACAGTGGCCCCAGCTGTTCGCGCAGGCGACTGGCTCAGCCTAAGGCTGAATTGCCATGGCCATCACGGGCACGTTCCTGGACGAAATCACCCACGATATCCCTTCCCAGAACTGGGGACCGCGGGAATGGGCGCGCGATTTCGATGCCATGCGCGCCATCGGCATCGACACTGTCATCCTGATCCGCGTGGGCTACCGGCAGCAGGCCACCTTCGACTCGCGCGTCCTCAACGACAAGATCGGGATGCTGCCGGCCTACACCGATCTGGTGGATCTGTTCCTGCACGAGGCCGAGCGCTGCGGCATGCAGCTGTTCGTGGGCACCTACGACTCCGGTACCTACTGGCACCAAGGGCAGTACCAACAGGAGGCGGACCTCAATAAAGCCGTTTGCGAGGAGCTGGTGGCGCGCTACGGCGATCGCGCTGCGTTTGCCGGCTGGTACGTCAGCCACGAGATCGATGCCTACGATGACGGCATGCTGGGGGTCTATCAGGACCTGGCCCAGCACCTGCGCCGCCTCAAGGATGTCCCCATCCTGATCTCGCCCTACATCCGCGGCTGCAAGCAGTTTGGGGAAGCGGCGCTCTCGCTAGCGCAGCACTGGCAGGAGTGGGATGCCGCGCTCGCCCGCCTGGCCGGCCATGTGGACATCGTGGCCTTCCAGGATGGCAACGTTGCGCTAAGCGAGCTGCCGCACTACCTCCACACCCACCAGCAGCTGGCAGCGCGCTACGGCATGCAAAGCTGGAGCAATGTGGAATCGTTTGATCGCGACATGCCCTTTAAGTTCCCGCCCATCGACTTTCGCAAGCTGCGCTACAAGATCGAGCGCGCGCGCGAGGCGGGGGTGAGCAAGCTCGTCACCTTCGAGTTTTCTCACTTTATGAGCCCCCACGCCAGCTACCCGGCGGCCCGCCACCTGTACGATCGCTACCGCGAGTGGTTGCAGCTGTAGGTCCCGTGCCCGCAACGGCCATTACCCAATACCGCCAAACTTACGAACGGGAGCTGCTGGAGCGCGTCCTTCCCTTTTGGACCCGCCACTCCCCCGATCCCCGCCACGGGGGCTATTTCAACTGCCTGGATCGCGACGGCACGGTCTACGACACCACCAAGCACGTTTGGTTGCAAGGGCGGCAGGCGTGGCTGCTGAGCGCCCTCTACTGCGATTGGGAGCAGCGCCCCGAGTGGCTGGATCTGGCCCGCTCGGGGGTGGCATTCCTGCGCCAGCACGCCATCCGTCCGGATGGGCGAGTTTTTTTCTCGCTGGCGGCGGACGGCCAGCCCTGCTACCTGCAGCGCAAGATCTTCTCCGAGTGCTTTTACGTCATGGCCCTGGCCGCCTTTGCCCGAGCCGCCGAGCGCCCGGCGCTGTGGCGCGAGGCCTGGGCCGAGTTCGAGCGCGTCTGGCACTGGGCCGACGATTGGACGCAGCTGGGCCGCCCGGCCTACCCCGGCCAAGCGGCCGCCCAAACCCTGGCAGTGCCCCTCATCCTGCTCAACGTGCTGGAGGTCCTGGCCGGGGACGACCCGGCCGCCTATGCGGCCGAGGCTGAGGCCTGCATCCGCCGCCTGCAGCGCCACGTTGGCCCACAGCAGTCCTGCCCGCTGGAGACCGTCGCCCCCGATGGCAGCCGCCTGCCCGGGGCCGAGGGCCGGCTCATCAACCCCGGCCACGCCATTGAAGCCGGCCTGTTCCTGCAGCGCTGGGCGCAGCGCCTAGCGCGCCCCGAGCTCTCCCAGCAGGCGCTAGCAATCGTGCGCGACGCATTCCAGACCGGCTGGGATAGCGAGTGCGGTGGCCTCTACTACTTTTGGGATGCCCAGGGCTACTCGCCCACGCCGCTGGAGTGGTTCATGAAACTGTGGTGGCCTCACTGCGAAGCGCTCCACGCGCACCTACTGAACTACACCATCACGGGCGAGTCAGCCGATTGGGCCGCCTTCGAGCGGGTCCACGCCTATGCCTTCGAGCGCTTTCGCGATCCCGCCTGCGGCGAGTGGTTTGGCTATCTGGACCGCCAGGGCAATGTCACCCACCGCTTCAAGGGAGGGCCGTTTAAAGGCTGCTTTCACCTGCCCCGCGCCCTATGGCACTGCTGGTGCCTACTGCGGCAGCTGGAGTCCTAGCGGCCTACAGCCGGGCGCTCAAATACTCGCGATAGAGCGGGCAGCGCGGCACGGCGCGATCGCGCTGCAAGCGGATCAGCCCTGCCTGCTCCAGCCGGTAGCTCAAGTGGGGCAGCAGCGGCACCGGCAGCGCGTTGTAGACCACGGCCTGCATGGCCTCGGTGAGCTCGCTGTCGGCGTGCAGCAGCTGCAGGTAGCGCTGCAGGTGGCAGCGGTAAATGCCTCGCTCGGTGGGCGCCGTTTGCAGCAGTTGCGGAAGCGATTGCTCGCCCAGCCACAAGCGATCCAGTTCCAGCTGGATAAGGGGTGGTCCTTCCCCAATCGCAACGAAAAGCTAATACTACAGTCGCGGATTGGCTCTACAATCGCTGTGGCAGGCAATTGAGGGCTCGCCAATCCGTGGACGCCATAACCGTATCCAGCTGGGGCAAGCTTGGGCAGCCGGG
>PXQH01000055.1 GCA_003022125.1 Cyanobacteria bacterium QS_8_64_29
GTCCTCCTTGTTCTCCAATAGGACAGCCTATGCCATGGAAGCTCCCTGACTTTTAAAACACCCTCTGAAGCAGCTGCGCTCAGCATTGGTTAATTAGCATTCGCTTTATAGTAAGGCAAAATTGTAAGGCTGTCAATAGCATGAGCATCTAGCTAGCCCCATCGATCGCATTTCTTTAACAGTTGCGATCACAAAATCCAGCATTCGCTCCAGTGGGGTTACGTGAGTTTTGCTAGTGGGTAACGATCGTTTCCGCGATCACATTAAATTATATTGCTTTGGTTGCGCAAGACACAGTCATTTTTAGATTAATACTGCACTGGTATTTGGGGCGATCGCTCGAAATCCGCGCTTTTGCGTTGCCCCTGTACCCGCGACTGCCTTGCTGAGCCCGGCCGCCGCCCCTGCAGCCAGCAACGCATCTTACAATTGCCCTGGCGCGAGCGAGAGCTGCCATCCCAGCCCGAACCCCTGAGCTTCGCCCAGCACGGCTACCGCTACTTCCAGCCCGTGCGGGCTACCTGTTTGCCACCCAGTCCATCGCGGCGCGGCTCAGCGGTTCGGAGGCCCCCTCGAGATAGCCAGACGCCAGCAGTCGCGCATTAAATTCCAGCTCTACGACCCGGACAGCAATGCGTCAACGATCGACAACGGTCGGCGAGCGTTCTACGCTATTGTTGAACCGATTTTTTATCGATAAAGCGGCCTTCAACATATTTGTGTAAGATACTGGAGACGAGTGTCTGATACGGCATTCCTTCTTCGGATGCGATTTTCTGGATTTGGTTAAAATCGCGCTCCGAAATGCGGACGTTGATGCGCTTGTCTTTTTTAAAAGTCGATTTGGCGTAAGCCCGGTGCTTTTCGAGGTCCTTTTGGCGATTGAAAGGACGCTTGAGTTGCCCGCGCTCGAAAGCGTCTAGGAGTTCCGCTTCTTCCGGGTCAAGATTGCTATTTGTTTGGGACATAGTGTTGAGTCGCTTTGCGACTGGGGATAATCGTTTTTAAAACGATTTCTTGCTCGTTTTCGAGGTAGGGCACTAAATAGGCGTAGCCTTCAATAACGACGACGGAGATTCGCTGTCCGGGGTGCTTGGCCTGGTTGGGATGCGCGAAGATATCGATCTCTTGCCCTTGCTCGATTCCCAAAACGACCGTCTCGAATGAAATCCCTCGCTCGGCCTGTAGCTTTTCGTTCTTCTGGGGGTCCCAACTATAGTACTTCATGCCTTAAGATAGCATTTTGTCTGCCTTTTGTCATCATTTTGGAGGCTGTCCTGGCGAGCTGCACGGGCGCTCGTCCTGGATGCAGTAGTCGACCGAGTCGAACCTCGGGGAAGCTCGCGCCAAGGCGCCCCAATTGCAAGATCCATCGGATAGGTCAGATTCGCTCATGCGGCCAACTTTAGGCCACTCTTCCGACTTGGCAAACGCGCCCTACCCCAGCCGCGACGCCCGTGGCAAGCAGCGCATCCTACAATTGCGCTGGCGCGAGCGAGAGCTGCCATGTTTGCCCAGCCCGAACCCCTGACCTTTGCCCAGCACGGCCACCTCTACTTCCAGCCCGTGCGGGACTACCTGTTTGCCGCCCAGTCCATCGCGGCGCCGCTCAGCGGCTCGGAGGTCTCGGAGGCGGCCAAGCACTTCCCCGTGGTGTTCCCGCCTGAGGGGCAGTCGCTGCTGCCGCAAGCGGTTCTGTCGCTGCAGCAGGACAGCAACGCCTTCGTGTCGGAGGATGGCCAGTGGCAGGCGCCCTACGTCCCCGCCCACATCCGGCGCTACCCCTTCATCCTGAGCAAGGTCCAGGACAGCGATCGCTACACCATTGCCATCGACCGCCAGGCGCCGCAGCTGCAGCCCCAGGCCCAAGCCGGTGCCAACAGCCAACCCTTGTTCGATGAGGAGGGCAACCCCGGCGAGCCAGTGGAGCGGGCCCAGAAGTTTTTGACCGAATACCAGCAGGAGCTCAGTGCCACCGAGCGCCTGCTGGCGCCGCTGCAGGAGCAGGAGCTGCTGGTGGCGCGCCAGTTCAAAATCGGGCAGGGCGAGGAGCAGGCTGCCGTGCTGAGCGGCTTCCGCGTGTTTGATAGCGATCACCTCTCGCAGCTAGAAGACGCCACCCTGGGCGAATGGACCCGCAACGGCGTGCTGGGGATGGTGTTCGCGCACCTGCACTCGCTCAGCAACGCCCGGACCCTGGCCCAGCGCCAGCAGGCCCAGCTCGCCAACGCCTAGGGGGCAACAAAACACTGCGGAGTCCAGCTGCCGTGCAGCCCGTAGGGCACGTGGTGCCGCAGGCGCAGACGGGCGACCGGGCCCTGCGCGATCGCCTGCCCATCCAAAACCACCACGTCGGTGCGGTGGGCATCGGCCTGATAGACCCACATCAGCACCCAACCCTCATCTTCGGCGCTGGCGTTGGCCTTGGGCACGAACGCCGGCTCGCCCACAAAGCCGCGCGGGGCAGCGCTCCAGACCTCGCGCTCGCCGGTGGCCCCATCCCGCTTGAGCAGTGCCTGCAGCGGCGCGTTGCCGCGGGGCTGGTGGGCTGCCGCCAGGAACAGGTAGCGGTAGGGGCGCCCCTCGCAGTTGGGGTTGGGCGCCGGGAACTCGCAGCATTGGGGCTCCAGGCACTCGCACGTTGCCCTCTCCCGTTGCCACTCCAGCTGCGTGCGCCAGAGCTGGCCGGGCGGTAGGGCCGCAAAGTTAACCTGGCGAAAGTCGGCTTCGGGATCCAGCTCGGGGAAATCGGCGTAGCCGATGGAATCCACGGTCAGGCCGCCCTCGCGCTCGAAGGCATTGGCGTAGTGAAAGATAAAGCCGGCAGGGGCCTCCCAGAAGCGCACGGGCTCGCCGGCGCTGGGGTCGCGCGGCACCGCGGCAATGCGCGTGGGCCGCTGGGGCTGAAAGCGCAGGCACTGGGCCTGGGTGCGCCAGCCCAACAGGTAGGGCAGTGGGTTGAACGCCAGCGGGTTTTGGAAAAACAGGCAGTAGTGGGGCGTCAGGGCAAAGTCGTGGATGAAGGCAAAGCCCGGCAGGCTGAAGGCCTGGCGCTGCAGCAGCTGCCCCGCCGGGTCCAGCTCGTAAACCGTGACTTTGGTAGAGAGCCCCGGTTGCAGGGCAAAGTTGACCAGGCTGGGGGCGCCGCCGTTGAGCGGGCTGCTGGGGTCAATGCGCGGGTGAGCAGCAAACGCCCCGCCCGGGGGCAGGATGCCATCGAGGGTATCGGGACCCAGGGTCTCCAGCGTGGCCGGGTCCAGGCGATAGGGCTCGCCCGCTTCCCACAGCGCCAGCAGCCGGCCGCCCCAGTAAATGATGTTGGTGTTGGCCACGTTTTTGAGGCTCAGGTCCAAGGCATTGGCCAGCCAGCCGCCGGGCTTTTGCGTGCCGAACACTCCGCGGTAGCGGATGCCGCCGGCTTGCTGCTCCTCGATAAAGCCGGGGGTGCGTACGAAGCGGTTGCGGAAGCGGGCGCGGCCGTGGCGAAACGTCACCGCGCAGACCATGCCGTCGCCATCGAAGGGGTGGTGCAGCGGCTGGCCGTTGACATCCAGTAAGCCCGGGCCGTTGCGAAACAGCGTCCCGTTCAGATCGGGCGGTAGGGTGCCTTTGATCGCCTCGATAGGGTAGTCGAACTCCTGCGGCTGCGAGGCGTAGCCCTGCTGCCAGTCGCGGCGGTCGTAGGGGGCGGTGGTGGCGTCAGATGCGAGCGTATCGGTCATAAGGCAAGCTCAACTGCGGGGGGAGGCGGGCGCATAAGCCTCGATTTCGGCGAGGGTGCTGCCCCATTCGGGCACGGCGAGGGGCAAGCCGGGTTGGGCGGCTTGCGAGTGGCGCACCTCGCCCTCGCGCGCTGGGGGTGGCTGCGCCCCGGGGTCGCCATTGGGGAGCAAGCTCACCAGCGGCAGCGGTAGCAGCGTGGAGGCGTTGGTCAGCAGCACCAGCAGCCAGAGGTTGTCGAACTCGGTCTCGGTGACGCCCAGCCAGTGGGTCAGCAGCGCCCCGGCCTCGTGCGAGAGCACCCCCGAGAGGTTCCAGAGCGACATCAGCAGCGCAAACAGGGTGGCTTCCACCCCGCGCGGGCACAGGCGCGCCGAGAGCACCAGCACGGGCATGAAGGCCACTTGGCCCATGACCGCCAGGATCAGGCTGTCACCCAGGCTGAACCAGTGATCGTCAATGCCCAGCGCGCGGTTGGCGTGGGTGACCAGGATCAGCGTCGTCAGCCCCAACAGCGCCGACAGCACGGTGGTCCAGACGAACAAGCGCCGAAAGGGCACCGTTTTGAGGAAGCGGTAGAACACCCAGATGCCCGCGAGCGAGGCCAGATTGGTCACCAACCGGATCCGGCCCAGGAACTCGGGCTCAAAGCCCAGCTCGTTGGTCTGGAAAAAAAACAGCGCCGAATCGGCGGTGGGCGTGGCTTGCCAGACAAAGACAAACAGCGCCGGCATCCACACCGGCTCTTGCGCGATCGCGCCCCACAGCTGCCGGATTTGGTCGCGCAACTGCGGCCGGGCGGTGCCGCGGCTCACCGGCGTCTCGGCGATCGCCCAGGCCACCGCCGAGACCAGCAGCGGAAAGATCGCCGTGACGGCAAACACCGCCCGCGGCGACCACAGCTCCAGCAGCCAGCCGCTGAGGTAGGCCGTAATAACGCCGCCCAGCCCCGAGGCCCCCCAGCACACCGACTGCAGCGACCCGGCCCGATCCAGCGACTCCACCCGCGCCCGCTCCACCACTTGCGAGTCGACGATGACATCGCTCACGGCCATCGAGAGCGAGCTCAGCAGCAGCACCACCACCGCCGTTGCGCTCGAGTCCACCAGCGTGGCGAACGCCAGCCAGGACAGCGAGCCCACAATCCCCGAGAGCACCAGGTAGGGGCGGCGGCGGTAGCCCAGCAGCGGGACGCTATCCGATAGCAGCCCGAACGCCGGCTTGATCGCCCACGGCAGGACGGCGATCCCGGCCAGCGCCGACACCTCGGCTGGGCTCAGCCCCAGCTCGTCTTTGAAAAAGAAGCTAATCGCCAGCCGGGCCAAGCCCAAGATCCCCTGAACGAAATAAACCGTCAGGATGGCGATCAGCTCGGGGGTGGGCTTGTTGCCGAAAAAAACCTTGTCTTGCAGGAAGGTGGTGATCGAGGCAGGGCGCGCGATTGCCATTTATGAAGTTTTATGTAGCTTCATCCATTTTAATGGGGCAGCCGCCAAGGCAGCGAGCCCGCCCCAGCGCGCGGCCAGGGTAGCTGTGCGATCGCGCCCGAATTTGAAGAGTGATTGCGCTGGGCGCGAGGCTCCATCGAGCCAGGCGCGATCCATCGCTTAAGCTAAAACTACCGCCCGGTTGCTCGGGCGATGGGGATACGCACAGATCGTCCCAGTGGAGGAAACGGCCATGCTCAACAAGCTATTGCTCGCCGATGCCGGCACCGGCCACGTGGAAGAGGCCCTGCAGTACCTACTGGAGCTGCCAGCGCTTAAGGACACCACGGTGACCGTGCTGCACGTGGTCTCGGCGCAGACCACCACCGCCCAGATGGCCGAGCAGTGGGAGCAAGGGGGTCGGCTGCTGGCCGAGGTCCTGCAGCGGCTCGAGCTCGACCCCCAGCATGCCAGCACGGTCCTGCGCCAAGGGGACCCCAAAGACACGATCCCGCAAGTGGCTGAGGAAGTGGATGCCGATCTGATCGTCATGGGCTCGCGGGGGCTAAAGCGGCTGGAGGCCATTTTGGCCAACTCGGTCAGCCAGTACGTGTTCCAGCTCACCAACCGCTCCCTGCTGCTGGTCAAAGACGACATCTACGTCCGGCGGTTCAAGCGCCTGATGGTCGCGCTCGATGGCTCGCAAGCCGCCCAGTACTGCTTGGATCTGGCACTGTTTCTCATGCGCGAGCACAGTGCACTCCAGCTCGATCTGGTGCATGTCGATCCCAACTTGGATAAGGAAGCTCCGCCGCAGTCCCCCGAAACCGCCGAGCAGGATCCGGTGCTGGCACCCGCTGCCCGCCAGGCCCAGAGCCAGGGCGTTGCCCACCGCTGCATCGCCACCGGCGGTGCCCCGGCCGAAACGCTCTGCAACTTGGCGCAACAGAACCGCGCCGATCTGCTGCTGCTGGGATCGCCCGAGCGGCGGCCCTCTGTTGCCAAAAGCCTGCCCGATTTGGATCGCCTGCTCGGCACCTCAATCTCGGACTACGTGCGCGTCAATGCCACCTGTCCGGTACTTTTAGGACGCATGCCTAGCTCAACCTAGGCCCAGCTACTCACTGCGGGCAGGCAGCATAAGCGGTGGGCTCCAGGAGCACCTCATTCGCTCTGCTGGTTGCGGCTGGCGGTTTGGATGTAGAGCACGAGCAGCACCACAAGCGGCACCAGCACGAACAGCAGGCTAGCGACAAAGCCCCAGGTGTTGACGTCCATGAGCATGGCAATTTCCCCTCTCACGCTCGCAGCCACAACGTCTAGGCTACCACTTGCAATGCCGGCAGTAATGCGTATTTCGCCCTAGCTGCGCGCCTGCGGCTTAGTTTTGATACTGACGGGGCCATGGACTTGCGTTTGGCAGGAGAGGCGGTAGCTGTCGGGGCGCTTTTTGAGTTTTTGCTGCTCGGCCGGCGTTGGGGCAGATAAATTCTCCCTGCCCTCTAGTACCTCAACAATGCACGTGCCGCACTGGCCGTAGCCGCCACAGTTAGTCAGCTTGCCCTTGAGCGTGTAGACATCAATTTTGTTTTCTATGGCTTTTTGCCGCAGGTTAGCCCCATCGGCAGCAACCACATCTTGACCTTCAACGGCAAAGTGGATGTTGGGCATCGGTTCTCCTTACAGCGAGCGGCGGAGCGCCTCCACCCCTAGATCGTAAACGACGGGCCGGTGCTAGCCGAGCGGTTAGGGGGCAGCGAAGGGATCGTCCTGGGGGAAGCTGCTCGTGCGCCGCTGCAGCCGGGCTAGGGAAGTGTTGTAGTTGATGATGGCCGTCAGCCGGTTCTCGCGCGCTCGCGTCAGGCGTGCCTGTGCGTTAATGACATCGGTTTGCGTGCCCACCCCGGCCTGGAAGCGCAAGCGCGCCAAGCGCAGCGCCTCCTCAGCCTGGCGGACCTCGGCTTTTGCCGTTTGGATGTTTTGCTGGTTGGCTTGCAGGTTGAAAAAGCTCTCCTCCACCGCCAACCGGATCTGGTTGCGCTGGTTGGCAAAGCGAGCCTCGGCCGTTTCAGCTTGCTCGCGGGCTTGTTGGGCTTGGGAGCGGGCGCGGCCGCCGTCAAAGGCCGTCCACTGCATCTGCACGCCCAAGCGGAAGCCGTCCCCCGGCCCAACGTTGTTGAATTCCTTGCGGATGTTGTAGCTGCCAAAGGCACTGACTTGGGGGCGGATGCCCGCGAGCGCGACTTGGGCCTCCTGTTGGCTGATGCGGCGCTGGGCGATCTGCTGCTCCAGTTCGGACCGGTTCCGCAGCGCTTGGGTGATGCTCGCCTCTAGCGACTGCTGCCAGGTTCCAGCTTTCTCCACCGGGTCTTGGGCAGTGACTGACGCTTGCGGGGCCAAGTTGAGTGTTTGGGCCAGCCGCCGGCGGGCGATGCGCTGCTGGGCCCGGGCGTTGGCAAGCTCCTGGCGGTCCTGGCTGAGCTCGGTTTGGGCCTGCAGGACATCAAACTGCGTGCCCACCCCGGCCCGCTTGCGCAGCTGGGCATCGCGCAGGCTCTGCCGCGATTCGTTGATGGCGGCTTGGGCGATGGCCACCTGCGAGGTGGCCTCTTGCAGGCTGTAGTAGCGCTCTTTGACTTTCAGCGCGACGGCCTCGCGCTGCTGCTCGAGCTGCAGCTGCCGCAAGCGCACCCGCTGCTCGGCTTGCTCGATTTGGGCCGAGCGCCGCTCGCCAGTGTAGATGTCGTAGCTCAGCTGCAGCTCCCCATTGAGGGCGGTGTTGAGTTCATCGGGTTCAAGTTGAAAGCTTTGTTCTTGGGCTCGGATCTCGCTCGTTGCCCGTTTGGCGGTATCGAGCGTCACTCGCGTTGTGAGTTCGGGAAACCGTTCGGCTTGGGCCGCTTGCAAGCTGTCGCGGGCGGCGGCGAGCTCCTGCCGCGCTTGCTCGAGCTGAGGGTTGTTGCGCCGCGCGAGCTGCAGCGCCTGCTCGAGCGATAGGGCCCGAACCATCTCAACTTGAGCTTGCTGGGGTCGGTTCGGGCGCTGCAGCGGATTGGGGGACGGCTCGATCTCGCGCAACGACTCTTGGGAGCGCTCCTGAGGCGGCGGGATGAGGGCAGGCGGTAGCTCGAAGGTCGGCACCTTGGGGGGCTCAGGGGCGGATTCCTGCGATTCGGGCAGAGCCGGTTGTGCCATCGCGGCAGTGCTGCTGCCGGCCGCAATGGCGGCAGCAATACTGGCTTTCAGGACACGGCTGATGGCTGGCATGAGCTGGCTCGGTCGGGGTAGCTTGAGCTGAGCTCTAATTGTAAATCTTGGGCGCAACCACCGCGATTAGCGACCCGGTTGGGCCAGCACGCTCAGCACGACCGGGCCCAGCAGGCGGTGGTGCTGTTGAGGAACCAGTTCCACAGCCCGCGCCAGGCTGGCGCGCCGCTGGGGAGCATACAGGTGCAACCGCTCGGGCGAGCGCTGCCAAAGCCAGTTGTTGGCAGACTGGCTCGGCAGGGTCCAATCGGCCCAGTAGAACTGCCCGTTCCGGCGCAGGACTCGCGCTAGTTCCCACAGCACTGCTAGCGGTCGCAGGTAGTGCAAAAAGCTGGCGGTTGCAAAGGTGGCGTCAAACTCGCCGCTGGCAAACGGTAAGGCCTCAGCATTGCCGCGTACGTACACCAGCCGCCGGCGATCGGGGTTGTGCGCGCGCGCCTGGCGCAGCATCTGCGGCGAGAGATCCAACCCCACCCCACGCAGGCGGGGATAGGTCTTGGCCAAGCGTGCGAGCAACCGACCCGTACCGCAGCCCAGCTCGAGAACCCGCGCCCCCTCCGGCAGCGTCACGAAAGCCAGCAAGCGCGCGTGGATGGCCTGATAAAACGCAGTAGTCGGCAGCCAGTCGTAGTGGGGGCCCAGGCATCGAACAGGCGCTGCTTGCGGCGGTAGGAATCGCGCATGCCGCTAGCTGAGCTGCGCCGTACACTCCAGCATCAGGCGCTGGCTGGTGATGTCGTAGGGCTGCAGTGCCAGCGCTTGCCGGCACGCCTCGATGGCTGCCGCGCAGTCGCCCAAGGCGGCGTGGCACAACCCCAACCCATGCCAGGCCCCAAAATGGTGGGGATTCAAGCGCACCACCGTTTGACAGTCCTCGCGGGAGCGCTCGTATTCGCCGACTACGTAGTAGAGGACGGCCCGCCGGTTCCAGGCCTCGGCAAAATCCGGGTGCTGGGCGATCGCCTCACAGAGCAGGTCTTCGGCAACAGTGATGTTGCCCGCATCGAGCATGGCTTGCGCGCGCTCGAGCTGCTCCTGGCCCCAGCGCCCTTTCTGCTCGAACCATCGACGCCAGAGCTTGGCCGTCGCGGCTTCGCGGGCCGCTTCATCGGGCTGCCGGAGCTCAGCCAGCAGCCCCTCGAGCGATTCGTCCATGGCTAGCGCTTGCGGGCTACTCGCGATCGCTGCCGGACTCGCCGTCCTCAGACTCGGAACTGTCTTGCTTGTTGACCTTCTTGTTGACCTTGGGGATGAAATTGGGGCGCTCGCTGCCTTCCCAACCGGCCGGACGCTTGGAGTTGTACCAGGCAATGGAGCCAATGGTGACAGCGGCAATGAAGCCAATGATGTAAACGGCCGTAAACGAGATCGGCAGGTCGCCGCCGGCTTGCAACAAAATGGGCATGAGCAATATCGCTTCCGTCTCGATAGCTGCAATCCTAGCAAAGGGGCTAGCGGGGGTGGCCGGCGCTAGCGGAACATGCTGCTGACCGAGCTATCTTCGTGCACGCGCGATATAGTTTCGCCCAACAGGTTGGCTACCGACAAAACGGTGAGCTGCTCGAAGCAGTGGGATTCGGGGACCGGAATGGTATTGGTGACGATGACCTCTTCAAACAAGCCGCTCGAGAGGCGAGACACTGCCGGATCCGAGAGGACGGCATGCGTGGCGCAGGCATAGACCGCGCGCGCCCCCTCCGCTTTTAGCAAGCGTGCCCCTTGCGTAATGGTGCCGGCTGTATCGATCATGTCATCGACCAATACGGCCGTTTTGCCCGCCACATCGCCCACCACGTTGAGTACTTCCGCCTCGTTGTGGCTCTGGCGGCGCTTGTCGATGATGGCAAGCGGCGCATCGTCGAGCTTTTTGGCAAAGGCGCGCGCCCGCCCCACGCCACCCACATCGGGCGAGACGATGACTAGGTCGGAGAGCTGCTTGCTCGCCAAATAATCGATCAGCACCGGCGAGCCGTAAACGTGGTCGAAGGGAATGTCGAAATAGCCCTGAATTTGATCCGAGTGCAGGTCCATCGCCACCACGCGATGGGCTCCCGCCTCGGAAATCAAGTTGGCGACCAATTTGGCCGTAATGGATTCGCGCCCCGAGGTTTTGCGATCGGCGCGCGCGTAGCAGTAATAAGGAATGACAGCGGTAATCTGCCGGGCTGAGGCCCGATGGCAGGCATCAATGATGGTCAACAACTCCATTAAGTGGTCGTTGACCGGATGCGAGCAGGGCTGGATGAGATAGACATCGCAGCCGCGCACCGATTCTTGAATTTGGACGTAGAGCTCGCCGTCGGCGAATTGCTTGCGCACGATGGGCCCTAGCTCCATGCCCAAGTAGGCCGCCACCTCTTTTGAGAGCGAGACATTGGCTGAGCCCGAAAACAAGCGCAGCCGGTTTTGGGGTGCGACCGAGGCTGCGCTGGGGTGAACCGGCAAAGTAGCAGGTTGGCTCACGGCAAACAGCTCCCCCTCGACTCGACAATCATTCTATCACTTCTGCCGCCGGCAACGAGCTTGCCCGACGCTCCGCAAAAACCTCGCTTGACGGGGCTTGAGGCGTTGTCACTCCAGCAGCTCGCCTGCCTGTTGCGATCGCAGCCGGCCTGCTGGGGACGCTACACTGGCTGCCATTCGAGCGCAACGGTCGCGGGCGCGCTTGCATGACCTCCTCCCTGCTCATTGCCGGAACCGATACCGATAGCGGCAAGACAGCGCTAACGCTCGCCCTAGCAGCCTACTGGCGGACGTATCGGCCGGCCACCTCGCTGGGGCTGATGAAACTCGTTCAGGCCGGTCGCGGCGATGCCGAGTGCTACCGCGAGCTGTTCGGGCAGGATGAGGGCCTTGCCATCCGAGTGCCGCTGGCGTTCGAGATGCCAGTCGCGCCCCCGCTGGCTGCCGCCCGTGAGGAACGCCCGCTCGATTTGGGCGCGGCTTGGCAGGCGCTGCAGGCGCTTCAGCGAGAGCGAGACTTTGTGTTGATCGAGTCGTTGGGCGGCTTGGGCTCGCCCGTCACCGAAGAGCTCACAGTAGGTGAAGTGGCGGCTGCCTGGCATCTGCCCACCTTGCTGGTCGTGCCGGTGCAGCTAGGCGCGATCGCGCAGGCGGTGGCCAACGTGGCGCTTGCCCGCCAGGTCGGCGTGCCGCTGCAAGGCCTGGTGCTCAACTGCGCGCAACCGCAGGCAGGCGAGTCTGGCGCTGACTGGGCCCCGAGCGCGCTGATGGAATCGCTCACCGGCGTGCCCGTATGGGGGAAGCTGCCCTATTTGGCGAGCTGGCGCGATCGCGGGGCACTCACCCGCGCGGCCTCTGAGCTGGCGCTGGAGCGCTTGCGCTAGCGCGACTGGCTCCATACAAAAAGGGATGGCCGCGAGGCCATCCCTTGGGACTTCAAGGTTGGGCGCGTTTAGGAGAGCTGCGGCACGTACTGCTCTTTGTCCGGCACGGTGGCGTACTCGGCCACGATCTGCCGGAACTCGTCGCCGTCGATGGTCTCTTTTTCGATCAGCAAATCGACGAGCCGGTCGACCGCCGGCCGATGTTCGCGCACGATCTGGCGCGCCTGCTCGTGGCAGGCCTCCACGATCGCTTTGACTTCGCTGTCAATGCGCGAGGCGATCTCTTCCGAGTATTCCGAGCGCGTTAGGCCGCCGCCCAGAAAAACCTCGCCGCCACCCTGGCTCTCGAGCGATAGCGGCCCCAGCTCGGACATGCCAAAGCGCGTCACCATCTGCCGGGCCATGGCGGTCAGCTGCTGCAGGTCGCCGCCGGCGCCGCTGGTAACCTCGTCCTCGCCAAAGACTTCCTCCTCGGCGGCCCGTCCGCCTAGGGCGCCTGTAATGCGCGCCTTGAGCTGGGCCCGCGAGACTAGCGTCTGCTCCTCGTCGCTGGGGGTAAACCAGGTCAGTCCCTGGGCCTGACCGCGCGGGATGAGCGTGACTTTCTCCACCGGATCGTGGTACTGCAGCAGCGTTCCGATTAGAGCGTGGCCGACTTCGTGGTAAGCGATCAGGCGCTTGCTTTTGCTATCCACCAGCGGCGTGCCTTCCATGCCCGCAATGACGCGATCAACCGCATCGCTAATTTCCACCATCTCGATGGCATCTTTGCGGCGCCGCGCGGCCAAAATGGCAGCCTCATTGAGCAAGTTGGCCAAATCGGCACCAGTGAATCCGGGCGTGCGGCGCGCGATCCCCTCAATGGAGACATCCGGAGACAGCTTTTTGTCGCGGGCGTGGACCTCCAAAATGCCGATCCGCCCTTTAATGTCGGGCGACTCGACCATAATCTGGCGATCGAACCGGCCGGGGCGCAGTAGGGCCTGATCCAGCACGTCCGGGCGGTTGGTGGCCGCCACAATGATAATGCCGGTGTTCTCCTCAAATCCGTCCATCTCGGTCAGCAGCTGGTTGAGCGTTTGCTCGCGCTCGTCGTTACCGCCGCCGATGCCGGCACCGCGCTGGCGGCCCACCGCGTCGATCTCGTCAATAAAGATCAAGCAAGGTGCATTTTCCTTGGCTTTTTTGAACAAATCCCGCACGCGGGAAGCTCCCACACCAACAAACATCTCGACGAACTCCGAGCCCGAGATGTTGAAAAACGGCACGCCAGCTTCGCCTGCAATGGCCTTGGCAAGCAGCGTTTTGCCCGTTCCTGGCGGGCCAATTACTAGCGCTCCTTTGGGAATTTGTGCCCCCACTGAGGTGAAGCGCTCGGGCTGCTTGAGAAAGCTCACCACCTCTTCTAGTTCCTGCTTGGCTTCCTCAATGCCAGCCACATCGTCAAAGACGATGCCAGTTTTGGCCTCCATTTGGAAGCGGGCTTTGGACTTGCCAAAGTTCATGGCTTGTCCGGGGCCGCCGCCGGTCGCCGAGTTGTTGTTGGAGCGCCGAAACAGGAAAAACAGCGCCACAATCAGCAGAATGGGGAAAATCAGCTGGCCCAGAATGCCCCAAATGGCGCCATTGTCCTCCGAGTCGTGGACCTCAAATTCCACATCCGACTGGCGCAACTGGGCAATCAGCTCGGGGGCCCGCTCGGGAAGCTCAACGCGCTGCTTTTGCACCCGGCCATCGAGTCGCGGATCGGCCGATTCCACGATCGCCGTTTGGCCGCCATCGTACAAATCGACGCTCTGCACGCGCCCCTGCTCCAGGGCTTCGATGAAGCGGCCGTAGCTCATGCGCGTATTGGCCGTGTTGCCGCTTAACCGGTCGCCCCCAGCAGGCGAGAACGTGCCTTGCCACAGGAAAATGCCAATGGCTAAGGCCGGTAGCGTCCAAAGTAGGATTGCTCTCCAGGGAAGTTTCATAACTGCATCTCTCGCTTGTTGACGGTACGCGTGGTAGTTAGCTCGCGGCGGAACTGGAAGTGCCTTGCAGCCAGCTGCTGGCTTTTATCTTAACTTAATTTAACTTCATGAGCGCCGCCCGGGCAGCTGCCCAACGTTAAAAGCGCGCCCTATCCCCGCTGCGTCGGGGCCAGGCGCGCCTCGAAACGGCTTGCACGCGGAGCTAGTAAGTCTCGACGTGCCAGCGACCGGCTTTTTTCATCTGCTTTTGAAACTCGGCCCAATTGACGCCGTGCTTGTCGGCCTCGGCCGATAGGACCTCGTCGATGCCGTTTTCCATGCCTTTGAGGCCGCAGATGTAGGTGTGCGTGTTCTCTTGCTGGAGCAGCTCCCAGATTTCGCTCGCACAATCGGCGACGCGGTTTTGAATGTACATTTTGTTGCCCTCCGCCGTTTTCTGCTCGCGGCTGAGCGCATAAGTCAGGCGGAAGCGGTCGCTATGCTGCTGCTGCAAGCGCTCGAGCTCTTCTTTATATAGGATGTTCTCCGTTTTGGGAACCCCAAAAATCAACCAGGCGAAGCCGTTGAATTGGCCGCCCTCTCGCGGCAGCTCTTCCAGCAGGCGCTGCAAGTAGGCCCGGTAGGGAGCGATGCCGGTCCCAGTTGCCATCATGATGAGGTTGGCGTTGGGATCCTCGGGCAGCAGCATCTCTTTGCCCACGGGCCCCGTGATCCAAACGTTTTCGCCTTCCTCCAAGTTGCAGAGATAGCTCGAGCACACGCCGTAGACGGTCTCGCCCGTCTCGGGATGTTGGTACACCAGCTTGCGGACGCACAGCGATACGGTGTTGGCCTTGCCGTATTCGCCGCTGCGCGTCGAGGCAATGGAGTAGAGCCGCAGCTTGTGCGGCTTGCCGTTTTTGTCGGTCCCAGGCGGGATGATGCCAACGCTCTGACCCTCTAGGTAGCGCAAATCGCTATCGGCTACATCCAGTACGACGTGGCGTACCGTCCCAATGCCGCCTTCATAAACCAGCTCGCTGTTCTCGACGCATTGGCCCACCAGCGGACTTTTGGGCTTGTAGAGGTTGACCGGAACGTCCGATTTTTTCTGGGCCTTTTTGTCCTTATCCTTCTGCGCCTTATCTTGCCCTTGTTGCTGCACCTGGGCTGGCGCATTGCGGCCCTCGTTCTTGGCAGCCCCCGCGCTAGCAGAGCCGCCGCTACCGTTGGCCGAGGCAGAGTCGCCATTGAGCGGTCTAATATTGAGGATCCGGCCTCCCAAGCGTGCAATCCGGCGCATCTCGCTGCTCATGCGCTCGTAAGGTACCGTTAGGTAGGTGCTGCCGCTGTAGCGGATGGGATAGCCCATGCGATCGGTCTCGCCGTTCTGGTGCAGCCCCGCTACCTCGAACACGAACGTGCGGCTGGAATTGGCGTTGTTGGCGAAGGCAGCTACTGGATTGGGACCGTACATTGGCAACTAGTTTCCACTCCGAATCGCTTCGAACTGCAAGCAGGTTCTCTCGCGTGGGCCCCCTAACCCGCTTGAGGGGTCATTAGTGGGCTCGAACCCTAGCGCATCCATCAGCCTAGCATTGCTAGCTAGAGCGCCAGGACGCTCGGGAAGAGGCAGAATGGAGGCATGCTTGCCAGTACCAGCGCAGCCGTGGTCGCTGCCTTGTAGGAGGTTTTCCCGTCTGGTATGATACGGGCTCAATATCCTATAGCAACAATACTCAATCCATATCCCGACTTGCCCCCTTCTCTCCGTCCGGAGCATCAGTAGGAGGCTAGCTACTCGCCCTGGTTTGAGGAGCGCAGTGCGCCCAACTAGCGGGATACCAAGAGGGAGGTTATGAAGGCACAATCTGACCGCGTCGTCCTAATTGGCGTTGCCGGCGATTCCGGCTGCGGCAAATCCACGTTCCTGCGCCGCTTGAGCGATCTGTTCGGCGAAGAGTTCATGACGGTCATCTGCCTGGATGACTATCACAGCCTTGATCGCCAGCAGCGAAAGGAAGCCGGGGTGACGGCACTCAACCCCAAGGCCAACGACTTCGATCTGATGTACGAACAGATCGCGGCGCTCAAAAACGGCCAGGCCATCGACAAACCCATTTACAACCACGAAACGGGAACCTTCGATCCGCGCGAGCGCATCGAGCCCAACCACATCGTGGTCATCGAAGGGTTGCATCCCTTCTACGACGAGCGCGTCCGCTCGCTGCTTGACTTTAGCGTCTACCTCGATATCAGCGACGAGGTCAAAATTAGCTGGAAGGTCAAGCGGGACATGTCCGAGCGCGGCCACAGTTACGAGGACGTGCTGGCCTCGATCAACGCGCGCCGTCCCGATTTCAGTGCCTACATCGAGCCCCAAAAAGCACACGCCGATGTCGTGCTGCAGGTGTTGCCCACCGAGCTAATCGACGATCCGGACTGCAACTACGTTCGGGTTCGCCTGATCCAGCGTGAGGGCAAGGACTCGTTCGAGTCGGTCTATCTGTTCGATGAGGGCTCGACGATCCACTGGCGGCCCTGCGGGCGCAAGCTCACCTGCAGCTACCCCGGCATCAAAATGTACTACGGGCCGGATACCTTCCACGGCAACGAGGTCTCGATTCTTGAGGTGGACGGTCAATTCGACAACCTCGAAGAGATGATCTACATCGAGAGCCACCTCAGCAAGACCGCCACCCGCTACTACGGCGAGATGACCGAGTTGCTACTCAAGCATCGAGACTATCCCGGCTCCAACAACGGCACCGGCTTGTTCCAGGTGCTAGTGGGGCTCAAGATGCGCGAGGCCTACGAGCAACTGACAGCGGGCGAAGCCAAAGTGGCCGCCCAGGTCTAGCCGTTCCCGCGGGCTGACCCTGTCCCACGCGTCCCCCGCAAGGGAGCCTTGCGGGGGATATTAATTTAGGAGCGCGACTGGCGCTTCATTTCATCCAGCTCGCGCTCAGCCTCCCAGCGTTGGAACTGTGCCTCGAGCGGATCGTCGGCAGCTTCGCTTGCGCCCCGCTGCCAGCCGGCGCTGCTTCTCCCCGAGTCGGCAGAGGGTGCGGCCGCGCGAGCAGACTGCGTTTTGACTTCCTGCCGCCGCTGTCGGATCTGAGCTAGCAAGCGCTGAGCGCGCTCGAGGCGCTTGTTGACGCCTTCCATTTGCCCCCAGCGTTGGTTGCCCAGGCGCAGCAGCGAGGCTTCCTTGTCCTGAGCGGCTTGGACTAAATCCCAGCGTTGCGCGGCTTTGGCTTTTTCGATGCGTTCGTGCCAACGCTGGATTTGTTGCGCGATCGCGACGATGCCCTCGCGCTGCTGCTTTTGCTGCTGCTGGAGCTCGGCAATCAGGCGCTGGGTGTCTTCTTCTTGCTCGCGCAGTTGCTCCTCGATCGCCTCAAGTTCCAAGTGCGGATGCTCGCGCAGGAACTCATCGAGGCGCGTCTCCAGAAAGCGGCTCAGGTCATCGAATAGCCCCACGATGGTTCCTCAAGCTCAGCTTTATCCAGCAAGCGTAACAGCTGCGTTCCTCGCAGCAGCCAGCAAGGCAATGGGCTCTAAAAACGAGGATGGGGAATAGCCCCATCCTCGTGGCGCTCGCGCTGCTTAGAGCGCTTCAGCAACTCGCGCGTAGAACACGCCGCGAACCCTGACGTCCTCGGGCTCTTTGGCCCCCATATCGGTATGGGAGGGTTGCTCGCTCTCGAAGGTGCCGGCAATCTCGCCCGTATTGGCATTGACCTTGGCTACCTTTAAGTCGATATTGCCCCGGTCGGTAGTCAATTGCTTGATGTTCTCGCGGGCAAGTTCGTCGCTGTCCGCCTTGGCGGGCAGGCCAAGCGCGCTATCATAGCCGCTTGCTGGGCCGCGGCCGCGCGTATCGAGAAAGCCACCGCCCCGGTAAGGGGTGACAACGTACTGCCCCTGAAAGTCGGTGGAGGTGGTGATGGCCGGGGCAGCGGACTGCGCGTTGGCCACCAGCCCCTTCACGGTAAACATGAACGGCACTTCCTTGCCGCCAGGCAGCTGGATGGTAATGGGCTGGAAGTCGATGCCATCTTCTTCCCGCAGCGTCAGGTTCCCGCGATCGTCGACCTCGAGCTTGCCCCGAATTTGCTCCAGGCTCGTTGTCGCCCGCGTCAGCAGCTTGCCGGGAACGAACTCGGGGTCTTGCCGCTGGGTTACCGGCTCTTCTTTGGCAAAGTAGTCGGTCGGTTGCAAGCACATATCGCGTATGGCATAGGACCGACCGGGCTCGATGTCGAGCTTGCCGCGGCTCGTCTCGGATAGCTGCGGGCACTTGTTCGCCAGGCCCGTCCCAATAACCTGGTCGTAAGTTAGTTGTTGCCGGTCGGTCGCCGTGACCGTGGCGGCAGGACCCTCACTGCAAGCCGTCAGGACGCCGACGCACAAAGCCAGAACGGCAACGACAAACGCACGGTAGCTCATGGTTGCTCTCGCTCGCTTCGGGTTTTCTCTATAGACCGCTATCGAGCGCTGGCGCACTTGGGCACCCCAAGCGATCGCTGCCGCTCGATCGAGCGTACTCAGCTTGTTAAACTCGCGTAACGCGCTTTCATTGTACAATCTCGTCCCGCCACTGCGACCGAATTGCCATGACCGCCCCAAGCTCCCCGATCGCGTTTGGAACGGATGGCTGGCGGGGCCAGATCGCAGGCAGTTTTACTTTCGAGCGCCTCCGGCAGCTCGCGCCGCCGGCTGCCCAGGTCCTGGCCGAGCATTATGGCGATGCCGAGCGGCAGCGCCCCGTGCTGGTGGGCTACGACCGCCGCTTCATGGCCGAGGACTTCGCGCAGGCAGCAGCCGATGCCGTGCGGCAAGCAGGCTTTAATGTCTGGCTGGCGCAAACCTACGCCCCCACCCCAGCGCTGAGCTGGGCTGCCCGCAATCGCGAGGCCCTAGGCGCCCTCGTTATCACGGCCAGCCACAACCCAGCCGGCGATTTGGGCGTCAAGCTCAAGGGCAGCTTTGGCGGCTCCGTACCGCAGGCCGTGGCGCAGCAAGTGGAAGCCCGGCTGACCCACTCGATGCCCCCGAGCGAGCGCAGCGGGCACGCCAGCGCCTTCGACCCCTGGCCGCACTACTGCCAAGCCCTGCGCGAGCGGGTGGACTGCACCGCCATCCGCGATGCCATTGCCAGCGGCGAGCTGACAGTCTGGGCGGATGCCATGCACGGGGCAGCGGCCGGCGGTCTGAGCCAGCTGCTAGAGCTCCCCATTGGCGAGCTGCGCAGCGAACGCGATCCCACCTTTGGGGACGGCGCCCCCGAGCCCCTTCCCCAGCACCTGTCAGCCCTCTGCCGCCAGGTGCGGCGCACCGCTCGCGGAGCCTCGGGCGGGTTGCGGCTGGGGTTGGCCTTCGATGGCGACGGCGATCGCATCGCGGCCATCGACGGTCGCGGCAACGTGTTGAGCGCCCAAGCCCTCATTCCCCTCCTGGTGGATCGCTTGGCCCGCCAGCGCGGCTTGAGCGGTGAAGTAGTCAAAACGGTCAGCGGTTCGGATTTGATCGCCCATGTGGCCGCTCAGCTCGGGTTGCCAGTTTGCGAAACCCCCGTCGGCTACAAGCACGTGGCCGATCGCATGCTCGCCGAGCGCGTGCTGCTCGGAGGAGAAGAATCCGGCGGCATTGGCTACGGCACCCACATCCCCGAGCGGGATGCGCTGCTATCGGCCCTGTACTTGCTCGAGACCGTCGCGCTCGAGTGGCAGGATCTGAGCGCGCGCTGCGCCCAGCTGCAGCGCGAGACCGGCTTTAGCGCTAGCTACGATCGCCTCGACCTACCGCTGGCGGATGCCGCAGCCCGCGATCGGGTGCGCGAGCGCCTGCAGCAAGCGCCGCCCGACACCATTGCCGGCCGGCGGGTCCGCGAGTGCACCACCCAGGACGGTCATAAATTCCGCCTCGAGGATGGCAGCTGGTTGCTGATCCGCTGTAGCGGCACGGAACCGCTGCTGCGGCTCTACTGCGAGGCACCCACGGCCGCGCGCGTGCGCCAGACCCTGGATTGGGCGCGGCAGTGGACCAACGCAAACTGAGCGAAGCCCGAGCGCCATGACCGAGCTGATCGTGGCCACCGGCAACCCCGGCAAGCGGGACGAAATGCAAGCCTATTTGGCCCAGAGTGGGTGGCGCTTGCAGCTCAAACCTGAGGCGGTCGATCCCCCCGAGACCGGAATGACCTTCGCCGAGAACGCGGCCCTCAAGGCGGCGCACGTTGCTCGCGCCACGGGCAAATGGGCGATCGCCGAAGACTCGGGACTGTGCGTGCGGGCCTTGGGCGCTCGGCCCGGCATTTACTCGGCCCGCTACGGCCGCAGCGATCACGAGCGCATCCAACGGTTGCTGCAAGAGCTAGGCGACAGTGACGATCGGGCGGCCCAATTTGCCTGCGCGGTCGCAGTCGCCCAGCCTGATGGCGCGATCACGCTGCAAGCGCAAGGCAGCTGCTGGGGCAAGATCTTGACCCAGCCGCGCGGCAGCGGCGGCTTCGGCTACGATCCCGTTTTTTACGTCCCCCAGCAGGGGCAAACGTTTGCCCAGATGCCGCCAGCCACCAAGCAGCAGCTCAGCCATCGCGCGCAGGCATTTCGGACCCTGCTGCCGCAGCTAGCAGCGCTACCGGGGACAGCGCACGGCTGACCCCTTCCGCTGCGAGTAGCGCTCAAACGGCTTCCAGGTTTTTCTCGCCCGTGCGAATGCGAACGATTTGGTCGATGGGCGAGACAAAGATTTTGCCATCGCCAATCTCGCCAGTCCGGGCAGCATTGACAATTTTGTCGACGACCGTATCGACTTGATCGTCCTCAACGACAATTTCGATTTGGAGCTTTTGCAAAAACTCGACCGTGTATTCGGAACCGCGATAGCGCTCGGTTTGGCCTTTTTGACGTCCGAACCCGCGGACTTCAGAGACGGTCATGCCCACAACGCCGGCATTCACTAGGGCAACCTTGACCTCGTCCAACTTGAAGGGCCGGACGATCGCTTCAATTTTTTTCAACCGTACCGCTCCTTTGCGAACTCTACCGGACGCCTTAACCGATCAAACGGTTCTTCCGTTTTTACCACGCTGGGCGATGCCACTTTGTTATATCGAATACGTTTGGCGGCCGCATCCGCCTCTCGAGCGCGTTCCGCTCGTGCGGTAGGATTGCAGGGTTGCGGTTTCCGAACAGTAAGGTCTGAAGGAGTTGGGTCATGGCGCGCATGTATTACGACAGCGATGCCGATCTGGGCGCGATTGCCGGCCAAACCGTGGCCGTTATTGGTTATGGCTCGCAAGGCCACGCGCACGCCCTGAACTTGAAAGAAAGCGGGGTCGATGTCGTGGTGGGGCTGTACCCGCAGAGCCGCTCGGTTGCCCGAGCTGAGGCGGACGGGTTGACCGTGCGCTCGGTCGGCGAGGCGGCCCAGCAGGCCGATTTCATCATGGTACTGCTGCCGGATGAGGTGCAGCAGCGCGTGTTCGAGCAAGAGATTGCTCCGCATTTGGGTGAGGGCAAAACGCTTGCCTTCGCGCACGGGTTCAACATCAACTTTGCCCAGATCGTGCCCCCAGAATCGGTCGATACGGTCATGATCGCCCCTAAAGGCCCCGGCCATCTGGTGCGCCGGACCTACACTCAGGGCGAGGGGGTCCCCTGCCTGTTCGCGGTCTTTCAAGACGCCAGCGGGCGGGCCCGCGATCGCGCCCTTGCCTACGCTAAGGGCATTGGGGGCGCGCGAGCGGGCTTGCTAGAGACCAGCTTTCGCGAAGAAGCCGAAACGGATCTATTCGGCGAGCAAGCCGTTTTGTGCGGCGGCATCAGCGCGCTGATCAAAGCGGGCTACGAAACCCTGGTTGAGGCTGGCTATCAGCCCGAGCTGGCCTACTTCGAGTGCCTCCACGAGGTCAAGCTGATCGTCGATCTGATTGTGGAAGGCGGCCTGAGCAACATGCGTAACAGCGTCTCCAATACGGCCGAGTACGGGGACTACACCCGCGGCCCCCGAGTCGTTGACGAGCAGACTCGAGAGGCCATGCGCGGCATTCTGCGCGACATTCAATCCGGCGAGTTCGCGCGCGAGTACGTCCTCGAGAATCAATCCGGGGGCTCGGTTCTAGCCAAAATGCGCCAGCGCGAGCGCGAGCATGCCATCGAAGCAGTCGGTCAGGATCTGCGCGCGATGTTCAGCTGGTCGCAGAAGCCGTAGCCGCTCCCGCCCGCGTGAGCACCGTCCTCCGTTGCTGCAACTCAATCGCATCAATTAGGATGCGAGTAACAGCGCGCATGAGGGTGAGCGTGAGCAAGGCTAAAAAGCGAGCGTCGCAACTGCACCTGCGAGGTCAGATCGCAGCGCTGTGGGGCAAATCCCCAGATCGGCCCAAGCGCATGCGCCTGGTCGGCAGCGATGCCGAGCGTGAGTTGAAGCTCTCCAAGGCCATTCGCGGCTGGGCGGGGGCCAACCTGCAAACCGGCGATTGGGTTGAGGTGATCGGGATGCAGCAATACAACCCCAAAAAGGACTGCTGGAAGTGCCGAGCCGAGGTCATTCGCCCGCTGGGACAAGCGACAGCGCCCTCGCCTGCCACTGCTGAAGCTTCAGCAGCCCGAGCGAACCAACCCGCCAAGCGCTCGGGCAAATCGGCTTCCCCAGCCGTTTTGGTTTGCCAAAAATCCTCTTGCTGCAAGCGCGGTGCCCGCGATGTCTATCAGGCCGTAACAGCGGCGCTACAGCAGCAAGGGTTGGACGAGGAGGTCGAGGTCCGTGCCACTGGATGCATGAGCAAGTGCAAGCAGGGGCCCTGCATCGCGTTCAAGCCCGATAAAGCGCGCTATTTGGGGGTAACTCCCGAGCGCATCCCGGCGCTAGTCGAGCAGCACTTCGCCCCCAGCGAGGCGCAGGCTGAGCTGGCGGCGGAGCAGGCAGCGCCACAAGCGTAAAAATCGGGCTGTCAAGCGGCGCTTGGCAGCCCGGGCTGAGGATAAAAACGGGAGCTGCCGGTTAGGGGCGCTCGCCTACAATTTGCGCTTTGATGGCTTGGAACTCGCTACCTAGCTCTTGGCGCGTCGAGGCGCGCAACAGATAGCGGTAGACGAACCAGCCGCTATATCCCAAGCCAATTAGCTCAAATGCCGGTGCCAACAGCGGAATGCCATTGATGGCTTCCAAAACCGCCAGCGTGATGCGCACGGCGATGATGGCGGCCACAAACAGGACCAGCGCGATCAGCGGCTGTTTGTAGTCGGCAACGAAGCGACCGATCAAGTCGGGCAGTTGGGCAATAAACTCTACAACCGGATCCAGCCATTCGCGCCAGGGCTGATCCGAGGCCGCAGGTTCAGGTTCGGCCGCCGTTCGTGTGGGCGCGATCACGCCCCCTAGCTCAGTATCGAACTCGGCGTCGGTGCGCTCGGTTTGATTTTCAGCTTGCGATGCCATAGGTTGTCGGTCCTTACTGCGTTCGGCGCACTCGGTTGCTTGCCATTGTATGCGCTAAGGCGGCGGCGCCGTTCAACCCTTGCGCCCTGCAGAGGCGATCGAGCCTTGGCAAGCGCCAAAAGGCGGGCAAGTTAGGCGCGGTTACTGGCCGGCGCGCCAGTCTGCACCGGCTGGGCGGACTCGCCCAGTTGGCGGCAGTCAATCTCGCAAGCGTTGTTCGGGCTCTCGATGAGCTCGATCCGCTCGAGCGTGACGCCTAGTGCTCGGACCGGTTCCTGCAGCTGCTGCGCGATATAGGCGGCAATGTTTTCAGCTGTGGGCACAACCTGGGCAAAGTAGGCGATGTCCTTGTTGAGAAACTTGTGGTCGAAGGGCTCGGTTGCGTACTGGTCCACAGCCTGTTGCAAGGCCCCCAAATTGACGACTGTTCCCAGGCGCGGCTCGATCTCACCGGTGACGGTGACTTCCAAGTGATAGTTGTGACCGTGGCCGTGAGGCCAGGCGCATTTGCCGTAAATGTCGCAATTCTGCTCGTAACTCAAATCGGGGCGTGCCAGCCGGTGAGCGGCACTAAAGTGCGTTCGCAGCGTCAGGGATGCTTCCATGCCATTGCCTCGGTAGTCGGCCCACAACTCGGGATGCTCGAATAGCTGCACCTTGGTAACGGGCAGCTGCGGCCGCAACCGCTGCCAAATCGCGCGCGCAATGCATTCGGTGGTCGGTAGCGTCTGCTGGAACTCCGGCCAGACCTCGTTGAGGTAGGCATAGTTCAGCTGGTCGACGACCTCGCGCTGCAGGATGGGTTTGACCTCAGAGAGGTTGACGACCATGCCGTTGCTGTCGATCTCGCCGGCTAGCGAGACGTACAAAACGTAATTGTGGCCGTGGCCGGGGAAATGGCTACCTGCCCCGAAGCGCCGTTGGTTTTCCCATTCGCTCCATTCGGGCAGCCAGTAGTGGTGGCTAGCGGAAAACTGCGCGCGGCGATGGACGATGCAGCTCATTGTTAATGGAGCTTAAGCAAGCCTCCCCATCAGCATAGATCGCCGGCAAGAACCCCTGCCATTGCAGGCTTGCTGCTAGGCCGGCGCTCGGGCGCTCGCGCGCGCCTCTTGCAGCAAGCGCTCGGCCACCCCAAACAGCGCTCGGCCGGCGTGCAAGTAGCCCTCGTCATAGCTGAGCGGGAACCAAGCCAGCTCTTCGAGCCCATCGCGAATGCGCTCCAGGCAATACATGAGGCACTCGGCTGCGCCCTGGGCCAGTACGGGGTGGGCCTGAGACACCAGCAGGCCTTGAGCCTGCTGGAGTTGGTCGTGGCAGTCGTCTAGATAGGCTTGAAACGCTTCCATGCAGCGTTCATCGAACGGATCGGCAGCTAGGGCATCCAATTGCGCCTCCAGCGGATCGAGAATGCGCCTAATGGATGCCTCGAGAGGGGCATAGACGGCTCGAAGCCAATTCTGGCAGTCCCGCACGGCTTCGCGATCGGCCTGGCGCTGTCGTTGGTAGCTAGCCTGAGCGGCAGTCCTAGCCTGTCCTCGCTTGAATCCACCAGGATCCAGCTGCTGGCGATCGTAGGCCTGGCGGCGCTGCGGATCGCGCAGGACCTCGTAGGCTGCATTAATGCGCGCGATGGCGGCACTGTCAGTGGCGGCATTGTCGCCATCGGGATGGAAGCGCTTGGCAAGCTGCCGGTAGGCCTGCTTGATATCGCGCTGGCTCGCCTGCGGCGAGACGCCCAGAATGTCGTAGTAGCTAGCAGTTGCCATCGAGGACAGCCCGTAGCAAACGTCTAGCGTTCGCGAGCAGCACTGGTAACGCTAGCCCCCAAATCCTGAAACAGGGGAGTACTTAGATAGCGCTCGCCGTAGCTGGGCTGGATGGTGACGACTAACTTGCCGGCGTTTTGCGGGCGCTGTGCCACGCGAATGGCGGCGCAGAGCGCGGCGCCGCTGGAGATGCCGGATAAAATGCCTTCCTCGCGCGACAGGCGTCGGCCGTAGAAAATCGATTCTTCATCGGTGACGGTCATGACTTCATCGATGAGATCGACATTGAGCACCTTGGGCACGAATCCTGCCCCCAGCCCCTGGATTTTGTGCGGTCCCGGTTGTCCCCCTGACAGGACGGCACTGTTGGCCGGCTCGACCGCGATCGCCTCAAAATCGGGCTTGCGCGGTTTGAGCGCCTCGGCAACGCCGGTAATAGTCCCGCCGGTGCCCACACCGGCAACCAGAATGTCGGCGCGCCCGTCGGTATCCGACCAAATCTCTTCGGCAGTGGTCGTGCGGTGGATCGCCGGATTGGCGGCATTGCTGAACTGCTGCAGCATGTAGGCATCGCGCGTGCCGTCCACGATCGCCTGAGCCCGCTCGATTGAACCGGTCATGCCCTGGATGCCTGGGGTGAGCTCCAAATTGGCGCCGTGGGCGCGCAGCATGGCCCGCCGCTCGTTGCTCATCGTATCCGGCATGGTCAAAACGAGCTTGTAGCCTCTAGCCGCGGCTGCCATGGCCAGCGCAATGCCCGTATTGCCGGATGTGGGCTCGACTAAAACTGTCTTGCCGGGTTCGATCTCGCCCGCTTGCTCCGCGGCATCGATCATGCTGATGCCAATGCGGTCTTTGACCGAGGCAGAGGGGTTCATGCCTTCCAGCTTGATGGCAATCCGGGCGTGGCACCCCTCCGATTGCGGAATCCGCTTGAGCCATACGAGCGGCGTTTGAAAGGCAACCTCGGTAATGTCGCTGGCAATAGGCATGGCAAGCTCGCAGGCGATCGCCGGTCCCCCAAACGCGCTCGCGCGAGGCGGTCCGTTAAATGTAATACATCAGATTGGGCTGCGCCTTGGCATCGCGCCAATCGCTCAAATCTTGCAGCGTGTATTGCTGCAGGACTGTCTTGGCACTGGCGTAAACGTCTTTCCAAACTTCAGCAACGACTGCGCGCTCAACGGTCTGGTGCGTGGCACCATCCGTTGCCTGAGACTCGGACCCTTCTAGGCAGTCAATAACATCCAACAGCGCAATACAGCCGGGTTCCTGGGCTAGCAAGTAGCCGCCCTTAGCCCCTCGCTGGCTGCGAACGAACCCACCGCGCCGGAGCGTCGCCAGGAGTTGCTCTAAGTAACGTTCGGGAATGCCCTGTTGCGCGGCAATTTGACGGATCTGGAGCGGTTCTTGTTGGCGGTAGCGACCGGTTAACGCCAGCAGTGCCAGGAGGGCGTACTCTGTCTTGCACGACAGTTCCACGGGTTTCAACCTTGCCGGTCTTGGGCGCTCGCGTCCAGTATATCCCCCCCAATGGCAGAAAAGCCCCATCGGAGCGATGGGGCTAAGTATATGCTGCGGGGTTCCCTGGCAAGTCCTAGAACTGGAAGGTCGTCCGGATCGTGCCCAGGAATGCATTGTCATCGCTATTGCCAGCCGGGGCACCCAGCCAAACGAGGCCCGGCGTGATAGAGAGCCGCTCGGTGAGCTGGTAGCGGTAAAAGGCCTCGATGTGGAGCGCTGTATCGTCAACACCGCCCACGTAGGGCTCGGAGCCAACCACCAGGCCACCCAGATTGCCTTCACCCCCTAGATCAGGGAAGGCGGCACCGAGCGAGTAGTACCAGATTTCGGCGTCTTCCGGTGTTGACGCTGGCGTGCCGCGCTCTTCGGCCTTGGTGAATCCGCCGTAGGCATTAAGCGTAACGCTATCGCTCAGTTTGAGCGACCCTTCGATGCCGAACGAATTGGTGATGGCATTGCCCCCTAAGAAGGCATTGACATTATCGGCAGTACGCGTTCCAGTATTGATGGTAAAGAGGGATCCATCATCAACGTAGGCATTGACATACGTCAATCCTAGTTTGAAGCGATCACCGAGGTAAGCGATCTGACCCAGCGCCGAATACCCACCGTTGAAGAGACCGTTGCCAGGTTGAGCGCTGAATTGATCGGCAGTCCCCAGATAGCCTGCCGTCAGCTTCAGGTTCTCGGCCAGCTCGTAGTTGACACCGACACCACCGCCGAACTCATTAATTTTATAAATTGGGCTCGATTCTGCAAAGTTCGATATGGCGTTGTTGGCACCAGTAACGCCTTCGAGGTATGGACTTAGGGTCGGTGCGTAGTCCTGGTGCAGTGCGCCGGCAGCTGGCAAATAGACGCGACTGTTTTCAGTCGGCGAGAAGTAGTAAGCTAACCATCCCAATATGGCTTCATTATCAGTCGACCCCGTAAAGGTTGGAAGCCCCTGGTTGACACCGCTTGGGAATGGATTGTTAGCGCCTCCAAAATCAATGCGCGTAAAGAGTCGATCCGTACCAGTAAAGCTGCTCTCAAGCAGTAGGCGAACGCGATTCTGGAAAACTGTCTCGCCGTCGATGTCGGTACCTGCAATTGAGCCGTTGCTGAAAGTATCGGTCAGCGCAAAGACAACTTCCCCGGAAAGTTTGGTGGTGGTGGAAAACTGATTCTCCTCCAGCGTGGCAACGCGGCCTTCCAGATTGTCCACGCGCGTGCCCAGCGTGGCAAGCTCGGCCTCGAACTCCTCCACCAAGCGTTGCAGCGTTTGCAGGTCTTTCTCGCCCACTGTCTGCTGCTTTAGGGCCTGCAGGCAGGCGTTGAGGCCAGCGGCAAACTCGTAGCGCGTCAGCGCGCGGTTGCCACGGAAGCTCTGGTCCGGGTAGCCCTCGATGCAGCCATAGGTCTCGACCAAGTTGCGCAGGGCCTCAAACGCCCAGGCGTCCGGGGAGAAATCGCGCAGCTGCGAGACGCTGTTGACTTGACTCTGGGCGCGATCACCTTGGTTGCTGTAGGCCTCGATGCGATCGAGTGACTGCGTTGGGCTAGCGGGATCTGCCGACGCTGCTGTCCCTGTTAGCGCGGCCAACGCCGTTGCGGTTAGGGCTGTCGGCGCGAGGGCCAATGGCCTTTTAGGCGACTGCATGTTTCCTCCTCACCCAAACAAATAAGGTTGGGGGCCATTGTCGGGCAGCCGCTCGCGCCAAACAGTGTTCTAGGTTACGTTTGAGGGCATCGATGGAGGAAGGTTGCAGCAGTGGCGGCAGCAGATAGGCTTAAAAGCGCCAGCCTCAGGAGCTGGCGCCATTCGCTGCTACGGGCAGCAAGCTGCTACTGAATGCTGGAGATGGTTTTGGCCATGTTGAAGTCGTTGTCGGTCAAACCGCCCACGCCGTGGCTAGTCAGCTCGATGGTGACTTTGTTGTAGGAAACGGCCAAATCCGGATGGTGCCCTGCCGACTCGGCTGGTTCGACGAGCTTGTTAACAAAGTTGACCGCTTCAACAAAGTTGCCCAGCTCGCGCGTGCACTGAATTTTATTGCCCGCTCGCTGCCACTCGTCGGACAGCTCGCTCATGCGCTGTTGAATTTGCGACTCATCTAGCAGTTGCACCATGGCAGTCCGTCCTTATCGCGATTGGCAGCTGCTGCTAGTCTAGAATAACGCCGCGATCACACCCGTAAAAAACTATCCGCCCCTGCGAGGAGCGCCTTAAAAGCGCTATGGCAGGGGCGGTCTAGCGGGTCTGTCTGAATTGAACCTGACTGCCGGGAGGAACCCGTTACAGCCAGCTTACCTGCCTCCGCAGAGGCAAACCACTGGCTGTTAGCGAACAGCCCCGGCGCACAGCCGGCTAACCTCAACCAGCAGACCCATGCGTTTACTACTACTTGCCATTGGCATCACCTCCTGGATCGCCTGTGCGGCTCATTCGAGCTGTTGATGTACTTAGCGCAGCTTAACACAGTTGCCTGCAAGCTGCGCCACCGCGCAAAAAGCCCCTACCGCTGGGGTAGGGGCTCGAGAGGGCGCTAGGCGCAAGCACTACAGCGCGTTACCGCGCGGTAGAACTTCTTCAGGGAATTGGAAGTTCTGGTGAGGCTGGTCTTTGGGCGCCAGCCAGGCGCGCAGGCCCTCGTTGAGCAGGATGTTTTTGGTGTAGAAGGTCTCGAACTCGGGATCTTCAGCAGCCTGGATTTCCTGCGAGACGAAATCGTAGGCCCGCAAGTTGACGCCCAGCCCTACGATGCCAACGCTGGCCATCCACAGGCCCGTGACGGGGACAAACAGCATGAAGAAGTGCAGCCAGCGCTTGTTCGAGAACGCGATCCCAAAGATCTGGGACCAGAAGCGGTTGGCCGTCACCATGCTGTAGGTTTCCTCGCCCTGGGTGGGGTCGAAGCCGCGGAAGGTCGTCGAGTTCTGCTTGTCGTCTTCAAACAGGGTGTTCTCCACCGTAGCGCCGTGAATGGCGCACAGCAGAGCCCCACCAAGGACGCCGGCGACGCCCATCATGTGGAAGGGATTGAGCGTCCAGTTGTGGAAGCCCTGGAAGAACAAGATGAAGCGGAAGATGCCGGCAACCCCAAAACTCGGGGCAAAGAACCAGCTGGATTGGCCCAGCGGGTACATCAAAAAGACGCTGACAAAGACCGCAATGGGGGCACTAAAGGCGATCGCGTTGTAGGGGCGAACCCCGACCAGACGCGAAATCTCAAACTGGCGCAGCATGAACCCAATCAATGCCAGGGCGCCATGGAGGGCGGTAAACGTCCACAGCCCGCCAATCTGACACCAGCGGGCAAAATCCCATTGGGCTTCAGGGCCCCACAGGAACAGCAGGGAGTGAGCCATGCTGTCTGGCGGTGTGGACACGGCGACAGTGAGGAAGTTGGCGCCCTCGAGGTATGAGCTCGCCAACCCGTGGGTGTACCACGACGTCACGAAGGTGGTGCCGGTAAGCCAGGCACCGATAGCTAGGTAGGCACAAGGAAACAGAAGCAGGCCGGACCAACCGACAAAGACGAACCGGTCGCGTTTGAGCCAGTCGTCTAGGACCTCAAACCAGCCTCGCTGTTGTTGCGCGCTTCCTACTGCGATAGTCATAACGCAATCTCCCGATGAGGACTCCTTCTTTCCGCACCCGGGTCCTACCGACCAGATTAAGCGATAGGCCCTCAGGTTGAAAAGAAAGTTTACGTAGGCTTATATAAGATATTAAAGGAGAAGCAGCTCGTTTGTCACTAGCTGCCCCAGCCGCCCTACCAGGCACCGTCGCGCTAAGCTGCCGTCTGGCGCGGCATTTGTGATAATCGGAGGCGGCGTTTCGGAAGGCCTTGCATGTTTACCATCGATCTGACCCTGAAAAACAGCTCCTTGCCGCTGTCCGTGCAGCGCAAGGACGCTGCCGATGCCGAAGCCCTCTACCGGCACGTGCTGGAGGCGATGCGCTCCCAGGATAGTTCTCTGGTAGAGCTCAGCTGCGAGCGGCAGCCGGATAAAAAGATCGGCGTGCTCAGCGATCAAATCAGCGCAGTCGTGGTCTCGCCTCAGTCCGGTCCCTCAACCCAGAACCGCGCGCCCGGTTTCTTCGCTGCCAGCGAAGCGCAATCTGCCTGAGCGCCGGTCGTTTGGGGGAAACGCCATGGCCCGCACCGCCATTGGGGCCGATCGCCTGACCTTCCGGTGGGACCGCCGGCAGGAAGCGGCTTTGCAGGCCTGTTCGCTGACTGTGCCGCAGGGCAAGTTCTGGATGCTTTTGGGCACCAATGGCAGCGGCAAATCGACCCTGCTGCGCGTACTGGCAGGCTTGCTGCAACCGGATTCGGGCAGTTGCGAGGTTGCTGCGCCGTTGGGGCTAGTGTTCCAAAATCCCGACCACCAACTGGTCATGCCCACTGCAGGGGCAGATGTGGCTTTTGGGTTGGTGGCCGAACGGCTCGAGCTCCGGCAGATCCGCGAGCGCGTGGCCCGGGCCCTTGCCGCTGTGGATTTGCTCGAGCTGCAGCAGCGCCCCATTTATGCGCTAAGCGGCGGGCAAAAGCAGCGGATCGCCCTAGCTGGCGCGATCGCGCGTCAGAGCCAAACGATTTTGTTCGATGAGCCAACGGCCCTGCTCGATCCGCAAACGCAGGCTGAGTTTGTCGCCCGCGTCCGCGCGCTGGTCGACGAGCGCGGCATGAGCGCGCTTTGGGTAACTCACCGCCTGGATGAGCTCAGCTACTGCGATGGGGCCTTCCTGCTCGAATCCGGGCGCGTTACCGACTGGGGCGATCCGCAACGGCTGCGGCAAGTGCTGCTGCAGTCCATGAAAGACGGTTGAGCTGTCCTTGCAGCCGCTTGGGCGCCATCGAGCGCGAATTGAGGCATTGACGCGCCTGGGCGACACCGTTATGGTTGAAGTTGGCCCGTCAAGGGCCACTCAAGCGTGCCCCCATCGTCTAGCGGCCTAGGACACCTCCCTTTCACGGAGGAGACAGGGATTCGAATTCCCTTGGGGGTATCGAGCGGCACTGGCTCTGGCGAGCTGGTGCCGCTTGGTTTAGGTTGCAGCCCGTTCGGCAACCCGCTGGCGAACGGCTTCCAGATTGGCCGCGAGATCCTGCCGGAGGCGCCGCGCGATCGCGGCGACCGGCAGCGTCCGCTTGGGCCGGACCGTCACGGTATAGGCGAGCTCAGTTTGGGGCGGATCGGCTGCTAGCGGATGCAGCTGCCAGGCGCCTGAAAATTCCTGAAAATCGCCTTCGACGAGGGCAAAGCGGATCTGGTCGGGAAAATCCTCCTCTAAATCGAGGACGACCCGCGCGCGGATATCGAGCCCCAACGCACGCTGCGCCCCAATTTGCTCCAAGCGGATGCCGCCATCCGGGCGCTCGAGCCGATTGCTCGCGCTCAAGTTGGGGATGAACTCTGCCAGAGCTTCGTAGTCGGTCAGGACGGCCCAAATGGCTTCGGGAGCAGCCTCGATGGGCGTTCGGGCGGTAATGCACCGCCTGCGCCGCTCGAGCGTTTCGGTCTCGACGGCAACAGCCTCTGTGCCCTCGGATGCGCCGTTTGGGCTGGCTTGGGGTGGCTCGATCGCGGCAACCAGGCTGTCGGGCTAGGTCGCCGGGGCATTGTGCCGCAAAATGCAGGGACTGTCGGCACTGGCTGATCGCGGCGTCACGGGATTGGCTCCGGCGGGCGTGCGATACATTAGCCAGGCGGCCCGTTGGGCCCGCGGCCGCCCAATGGCGACGAGCGAACTGCACCCAGTAAAGCGGAGGCAGCGCGCATGCTGTTCAAATCGACAACGCGGCACGTCCGCATCTACACGGCTGAAGTCCAAGACAACGAGCTCGTCAGCAGCGACAGCGCCCTGACGCTCGATGTCGATCCGGATAACGAGTTCGACTGGAACGAGCAGGCCCTGCAAAAGGTCTATCGCAAGTTCGACGCCCTGGTTGAGTCTTACAGCGGGCGCGATCTGAGCGAGTACAACCTCCGGCGCATCGGTTCGGATTTGGAGCACTACATCCGCTCGCTGCTGTTTGCCGGCGAGCTCGACTATAACCTCGACAGCCGGACGTTGAACTACAGCATGGGGTTGCCCCACCAGGCGGTCCCGGGCAGCGAAGGCAACTACTACCAATAGGGCTGCTAGGGCGTGGCTCCAACCGATTCGGGGGCGGGGTAGGAAATGGCGGTGCCCGAGAACTCGCCCGCACTCGTTGATGCCATTGCGACGCGCATTGCCACGGCGCCGCAGCAGCGCATCTCGTTTGCCGAATACATGGACTGGGTGCTCTATCACCCGCAGCATGGGTATTACGGCGGCGGGAATGCAGCCATTGGGGCCGAGGGGGATTTTTTTACGGCTGCCTCCTTGGGCAGTGACTGGGGCGAGCTGCTGGCCGAACAGTTCGCCGAGATGTGGGCGGTTTTGGGCTGCCCCCAGCCGTTTTCGCTCGTGGAGGTGGGCGCCGGCCAAGGGCAGTTGGCTGCCGATATCCTGCACCACTTGCAGCAGCACCAACCGCAACTGCTGGCCGCGCTCGACTACACCATCGTCGAGCAAGCCCCAGCGCTGGCGGCACGCCAGCAGGAGCGCTTGCAACCCTGGCGCGATCACGGCGTTGCCATCCAGTGGCGCTCGCTCGAGGCCATCCCGCCCGATAGCCTCACGGGCTGCGTCTTTGCCAACGAGGTCGCCGATGCGCTGCCCGTCCACCGCGTCACCCTTGAAGGCGGCCGGCTGCGCGAAATTTACGTCACCACTGCCTCGGGCCAGAACGGACCGTTCGCCGAGACCAGCGGCGAGCCTTCCACGCCGCGGTTGGCCCAGTACTTGCGCTGGGTGGGAGTCGAGCTGCCTTCACCGGCGTATCCCGAGGGTTACCGTACCGAGGTCAACCTGGCGGCCCTGGATTGGTTGCAGGCCATTGCCGAGCGCCTGCATCGCGGCTACATGCTGATCGTCGATTACGGCTACAGCGCCCAGCGCTACTACAGCCCGCAGCGGCATCAGGGAACGCTGCAGTGCTACACCCAGCACCAGCGCAACGCCCATCCCTACGCGGGCATCGGTCGGCAGGACATGACGGCGCATGTGGACTGGACGGCGCTGCAACAACAGGGCGAGGCGTGCCGGCTGGCGACCTTGGGACTGACCCAACAGGGCCCGTTTTTAATGGCGCTGGGCTTGGGTGATCGCCTGGCGGCCCTCTCGGACGGCAATTGGGATGTCTCGACAGCGCTGCGGCGCCGGGACGCCTTACACCAGCTCATCGATCCCGCCGGGTTGGGGAACTTTGGCGTTTTGATCCAAGCCAAAGGCCTGAGCGAAGCGGAGCGCCACCGTTCGCTCAAGGGGTTGCAAACGCCTTAGTCTCCGGCCCCCGATACCCTAGCGATCGAGCGAGCGCGCGAGCGACCGCCATGAAACTTGCCTCCCTCGAGACCACTCCCAACCCCAACTGCATGAAGCTCAACCTGGATGAAGTGATCGCGGATCAGCCCCTAACCCTCAAGCCTGATCGCCGCCCGGAAGGCGTCCCCTCCGCTGTGGCGAAGCTGATCGAGATTCAAGGCGTGCAAGAAGCATTTTTGGCCCAAGATTTTGTCACGCTCACGCGCCAGGGCAATGCCGATTGGGAGCCCATTCTGGCCTCAGCGGCCCGGGTGCTGGGCATTGCCAAAGGCGCCGATGCCGAGCTGCTGGCCCGCTCCCAGTCGGCGGCTGGCGGCGAAGCAACGACCGACAGTCAAGCCCGCTCCAGCGCTCCTGCCGCTAGTGCCGGTGAGGAGCCAGCCTTGGGCGAGGTGGAAGTGGCCGTGCTCTACTTCCGCGGCATTCCCACCCAGGTGCGCGCCACTGGCGCCGAGGCGCAAGCTCGCACTGCGCTGCCGGATCGCTTTAACGAGACCATGCAGCGCGTTGTGGAAGCCACCGGGGCCAACTACGTTTTCGAGCGCCATTGGGAGCCCTACGGCTCGCGCTACGGCCAACCCCAGGAGGTGGCCGATATGGTCGCCGAGGAGCTGGATAGCGCCATCGATGGCGAGCGGCTCGCCCGCATCGAGCGGGCGGCGGCCCAAGGCACGCCAGCCGCGGAGCCGGACGAAACGGCAGCCCAGCGGGCCGAAGCGCTCGCGCAGCTGCGCAGCGACGATTGGAAGGAGCGGCTCAAAGCCATCCAAATCCTCGATATTGACGCCGAGACGTTTCCAGCCATCGTTGAGGCCCTCCAAGATCCGCGAGCGGCCGTCCGCCGCTGGGCCGCTGTCCTGCTAGGCGGCAGCGAGATGCCCGAGGCTATCGAGCCGTTGAGCGAGCTAGCCTGTCGTGATCGCTCGGCGATCGTTCGCCGCACTGCCGGCGATGCGCTTAGCGACTTGGGCGATCCGCGCGCGACGCCCACCATGGGCCAGCTGCTGGGCGATCCCTCCAAGCTCGTCCGCTGGCGAGCGGCGCGCTTTCTCAACGAAAGTGGGGACCAGCGTGCCCTCGAAACCCTGCAACAGGCCATCGAGCGCGAGTGTGAATTCGACGTGCGCCTGGAGATGAACGCAGCGCTCGAGCGCATCCGCAGCGGTGGCGAGCGCCAGCTCCCCATGTGGATGCGCCTCTCGCAAAGCGGCAATCAGCCAGCCGGATAGAGCACGGTTAGCGCCCCCAGCAGCAGCGCTTCCGTCCACTCCACGACGGCACCGTAGGTATCGCCAGTGTGGCCGCCCAAGCGCCAGGCAAACCAGGCGCCGACCGCAGCGGCGATGGCGGCACCGGCCGGGATGGCTGCCAGTGCCGCCCAACCACCCCCTGGCGACTGCCAGACCCCCAACCCGCCGAGCACCAGCAGGCCCGCCAGGCCCAGCAGCAGGTCCTGAGGCAGGCGCAGGGCGGGCCGGTGAAAGGCGCCCTTGCCTGCGGCCTTGAGGTAGGGATAGCCCGCGATCGCCGCGACCAGCCCCCAGCGTCCCCAACCCGCCGCTGCCATTAAAGCCCAGCTGCGCCCGGCTGTCAGCTCGCTCAGCGCCAGCGTTTTGAACCCTAGCAGCACGATGGCGGCCATAACGCCAAAGGCCCCGGTGGTGCTATCGGCCATAACGGCCAAGCGCCGCTGGGGATCGGTTGCGGCCAGGCCATCGGCCGCGTCCATGGCGCCATCGAGGTGGAGGCCGCCGGTCAGGGCGAGCCACACGGCAACCAGCAACGCGCTGCGCGCGAGCGGGGGCATTCCCACTCCGGCCAGCGCGACATCCAATCCGGCCACAATCCCGCCTATGGCTATCCCGATCCAAGGCGCCCAGCGGGCGACCTGCTCCCAGGCAATGGGCCAGTGCCGGGGTAGCGGAATGGCGGTAAAAAAGACGATGGCCCCCAGCAAGGAGGCGACCCACCCAGGCAGTTGCGGGCGTGGCATATTGGCTCGCGATCGCAATAACTGTTGGACTGGGGCTGGTGCAGCCGCCAGCGAGTCAGGGATCCCGCGCTTTGGCATTTGGATTTCAACGCCAGGCCCAGTGCAGCCAAACGCACGCTCGCGTGGGGCGTTTTTGCACGCCGCACGGCGCCGTTGAGACCCCCTGCTTTATGCCAGTGGGGACGCTCGCGAGCGTCAAAGGGATGACGCCGGCCCAGCTGCATGCTGCGGGCACCCAGATGCTGTTGGCCAATACTTACCACTTGCACCAGCAACCCGGCGAGGCAATCGTCGAGCGCGCGGGCGGCCTGCATGCCTTTATGGCCTGGGACGGCCCGATTCTGACCGACTCAGGCGGCTTTCAGGTCTTTAGCTTGGGTGATTGCCGCCAGGTGAGCGACGCCGGCGTGACGTTCCGCTCGCCGCGCAGCGGCCAAACCATCGAGATGACGCCCGAGCGGGCCACGGCCATCCAAAACGCGCTGGGGGCCGATGTCATCATGGCCTTCGATTGCTGCCCGCCCTATCCGGCCGACCGCGCGGTCATTGAGGCGGCAACGGCCCGAACGAATGCCTGGTTGCAGCGCTGCATTGCAACCCACCAGCGCCCGGGCGAGCAGGCCCTGTTTGGCATCGTTCAGGGCGGCGCGCATCCGGATTTGCGCGCGGCAGCTGCCCGGGCCGTCACCGATTGCGATTTACCCGGTTACGCCATTGGGGGCGTGAGCGTCGGCGAGCCAGTCGAGACCATCCGGGCCATTGTCGGCAAGACAGCGCCCCTGCTGCCTGCCGACAAACCCCGCTACCTGATGGGGGTAGGCACCTACCGCGAGATGGCCCACGCGATCGCCAGCGGGGTGGATTTGTTCGACTGCGTCCTGCCAACGCGGTTGGGCCGCCATGGGGCAGCGCTGGTGCGAGGAGAGCGCTGGAACCTGAAAAATGCGCGCTTTCGTCAGGACTGGGCTGCCTTGGACGGGGACTGCGCTTGCTATACGTGCCAGACCTTTAGCCGGGCCTACCTCCATCACCTGATTCGGGCGGGCGAGCTGCTGAGCGGTACGCTGCTATCGCTGCACAACATCACCGAGCTCGTGCGCTTCACCGAGCGCTTGCGCGCGGCCATCCGGCGCGATCGCCTGACAGCCGAGCTGACTGCTTGGGTCGATCCCCCCGCTCGGGCGGCCCCGGAGTCGTGTTAATCTACTGAGGCAGCACGCGAGCCACCGGCCGCAACGGCCGTACTGCCTTATGGAAGCAGGCATTCTCCTGGCCAAACTGCCCGAGGCCTACTCGGCTTTCAAACCGCTAGTTGACGTCCTGCCGCTAATCCCACTGTTTTTCCTGCTGCTTGCGTTTGTCTGGCAGGCGGCGGTCGGATTCCGTTAGGCCGACCGGGTGCCGATGTTTTTTTGAAACGCTTCTCGCTGCGAGAGGCGCTCGAGGTAGGCCTGCAGCTGGGGATGCCCGTCAAAGGTCAAGCCCAACATCAGCTGGGCGTAAGTCAGATAGGCCCCTACGGCTACATCCGCTGCCGTCAGCTCCTCGCCCAGTAGAAACGAGCGTTCCCCCAAGGTTTGCTCGAGCGGCGCGAGTAGCTTGGGCATCTCGCGCTCCCGAGCCGACTCCATAAACAGGTTGGGCGCGAGCGTGGCATTGGCAAAGATGACCCACTGCGCCGTTTCCATGCGCGCTTGCAGCGCATGGGCCGTCAGCTCGCCCGCTTTCTCGGCCAAATACAGCAGGATGGCGCCCGATTCCCACAGCTTGAGGCCGCCATCGGTAATTGCGGGCACTTTACCGACCGGATTGATCTCCAAAAAGGCAGGCTGCCGGTGCTCGCCTGCCTCCATATCGAGCTGAACGAACTCGTAGTCCAGCCCTTTTTCCTCCAGGTACCAGTGCGCGATCGCGGCGCGGCTGCGGGCACCCCCGTAGAGCTTTAGCATGGCGTCGTCGGCACTCCCGCGCTCGTCTCCCGCCATTGTACCGGGCCGCGCTCAGGGCGAGTTGCTACGCTCGCCGGTAGCCGACAGTTGCTTGCCCGCACCCGTGGGGGGCTCGGTCCAGATAATCTGGCGCTGGGCGGGCCGCAGCAGGTGGGTTTGCTCGCGGACGATCGTGCCCGGGTGTTGCGGGTTGAGATTGTGGCCCAGGCGCTGGCGCAGGCGATCGACGCGCTGCTCGGTGCGCCCGAGATCGGCCTGCAACCGATCGAGCTGCTGCTGTTGCTGGCGGTAGATGGGCAGGAGTTGGTTCAGCGCCGCGATCGCCGCCGCAATCAGCAAGCTGTTAATGCCCAATTTGAGGCCGGCTTCAGCTGCCAGCGTCCGGCTGGCTGGCAGCTGCTGGCGGCGCTGGCGCGGCGCGCGGCGGCGGGACCGCGATCGCCGGGGGGTGGGCTCAGTGGGCGCCGGTGCGTTCATGGGGATCCCGCTTGCGCGCTCGCGCCCAGTATACACGCCGCGGACAAGGGGCCAACCCCCTCAGTGAGGGGAACTGCCCATGATGGTCCCGGCGCGTCAGTCCTGATTGGCTGCCGCCTATTTGTAAAGCTCGGTTGCCAGCCGGAATGCCAAAACCCCGGGCACGAGAGCGACAGCCAACGCAATCAAAACCTGAGCGTCTGACATCACAAAAACCCTCACTCGGCACGTCACTCTACCAAGGTGGGCGATCACAGTGGCATCGCGAAGCCATGCGTTACAAAACGCCACATTCGACCCCAGCACTCAGCCGTCAGGCAGCGGCGTTCCGGACGTTAGCCTAAGGAGCAGGCCCTCGAGCAGTTGAGCCGCTCCCTGCCAGCACGCATGTTAGACGCAGCTGCCGATCTCCCTGTAGAAGCCGGCCTGGAAACGCCATTTTTGCTGGCCGTACTGGTGGCCCTGGAGGTCGTGCTGTCGGCCGACAATGCGATCGCGCTGGCCGCGATCGCCCAAGGGCTGCCCGACAAGCAGCGCCAGCGCCAAGCGCTCAATTTCGGCCTGGTGGCCGCTTACGTGCTCCGGGTCGCGCTCATCTTAATGGCGAGCTGGGTCGTGCAGTTTTGGCAGTTTCAGGTTTTGGGCAGCCTGTACTTGCTGTGGTTGGCCATCAAGCATTTTGCCTGGCGGGGCGCGAGCGCCAACGGGACGAACCCGCGGCAGTTTGCCTCGTTCTGGCAGGTCATCCCCGCAATCGCGCTGGCCGATTTGGCCTTTTCGCTCGATAGTGTGACGACAGCGGTCGCCATTGCTGACGAAACGTGGCTGGTGGTGGCAGGCGGAACGATTGGTGTCATCGCGCTGCGCTTTTTGGCTGGCTGGTTCATTCAGTTGCTGAACGCGTTCGAGCGCCTCGAAGACGCCGGCTACCTCACGGTGGGCTTGGTGGGCCTGCGGTTGCTGGTGCGCGTGATCGCGCCCACCTGGGTACCGCCCGAGTGGGCCATGGTGGCCGTCGTTGGCTGCGCGTTCGCTTGGGGCTTTTCCAAGCGCACCTCACCAGCCCTAAAAGGCCCAGACGAGCGAGCCTCGCTGATTGCTAGAGAGTAGGGCCGTGGTAGCGTTGGCCCGAGCCGCGCAGTTGCATTGCCAAAAGACCAACGCCCAGTATGGCCATCGAGACGCCCGAGTGGGTCAAGCACGCGGTTTTTTATCACATTTTTCCTGATCGCTTTGCTCGCGGGAAACCGCCCCGCGGTGGCGCCCGCCCGTGGACCGATAGCGTTTCGTTCGAGCCCTGGATGGATCCCCCCACGCTAGGCGGCTACAAAGGCGGCGACCTCTGGGGCATCGCTGAGGGACTTGCCTACCTGCAAGATCTGGGCATCGATGCCATTTATCTGACCCCCATTTTTCGGGCGGCCTGCAATCACCGCTACCACACCCACGACTACTATCAGATCGATCCGCTACTCGGTGGCAACGAGGCGTTCCAAGCCTTGCGGGATGCGGCCCACCAGCGCGGCATCAAGATCGTGCTCGATGGGGTTTTTAATCATGCCAGTCGGGGCTTTTTCTACTTCCACGACATTCTGGAGAACGGCCCCCACTCCCCCTGGCTCGACTGGTTCAAAATCCGCGACTGGCCCGTATCGGCCTACGACGGCAGCAAGCCAGCTAACTACGATAGCTGGAGCGGCAATCGGGCGCTGCCCGAGTTCAACCACGACTGCGCCGCCGCCCGCGAGTACCTCATGCAGGTGGGCGAGTACTGGATCGCCCAGGGCATCGATGGTTGGCGCCTGGATGTACCCTTTGAGATTGAGGCACCTGGGTTTTGGCAGGAGTTCCGCCGGCGCGTTAAAGCCATCAACCCCGAGGCCTACCTGGTGGGCGAGATTTGGGGAGACGCCAGCGCCTGGCTGGATGGGACCCAGTTTGATGGGGTCATGAACTACCGCTTTTGCGGCCCGACAATCGCGTTTGCAGCGGGCGAGCGCGTCAGGCCCGAGTACGTCGAGCAGCCTGACTATGCTCCCTATCCGCCGCTGGATGCGGCGGGCTATGCCAGCGAGATTGCCACGTTGCTCGAGCTGTATCCGCGCGAAATTGGGCAGGCGCAACTCAACTTGCTCGACAGCCACGATACGGCCCGGCTGCTCACCATTGCAGGCGGCGATCGCGCCAGCATCCACCTTGCGACGCTACTGCTGATGACCTTTCCCGGCGCCCCCAGCATTTACTACGGCGATGAGGTGGGCCTGCCAGGCGGCCTGGACCCGGACTCGCGGCGCGGGTTCCCCCCGCACGCGCAATGGGATGGCGAAACGCGCCAAATCCATCAAGAGCTAATTGCACTGCGCCGCGCGCACCCGGCCCTGCACACTGGCGATTACCGCATCCTGCTGGCCGAGGGAGGGGTGTATGCGTTCGCGCGCGTTTTGGGGACAGCCGAGCTTATTGTGGCCGTCAACGCCGGGACCGAAGCGGTCTCAGTGGCTATTGAGGCCCCGTCCCTGCAATCCCAACCCGAGCGGCTGCGCTACGGCCGCGCCCAACTGAGCTGGGACGGCTCGACGCTGCAGTTGGACCTCCCAGCTCGCAGCGGCTGCGTCCTATCAAACGAATAGGATCGAGTCGCTTGTGCCTTCAGCGATCCCTGTTGTGACTGCGACCTCGCAATCGCCGTATCGGCCGCTCTACAAGCCCAACCAGCTCCTGTGCGGCACGGGGCAGGTTGCCATCGTGACCGGCTGGACGCGCAAAGACGCGGTGGGCAAGCATCTGGCGCCCAGCGAATACGCCGCGATCGGGCAGCTGTACTCGCCGGCACGCGGGGTGAACCTGCTAGCGCGCAACCTGCTGCTCAACCCGCAGGTTCGCTTTCTGGTGGTGCTGGAGGCCACGGCGGCTGATCGCAATGCCGGTGCGTGCCGGTGCTTGCTGGATTTTTTCCGCAACGGGTTTACCAGCGGCACTAGCGATGCCGGGCAGCCCTGCTGGGTGGTGCGATCGCCAGTCGCGGGCTATCTCGACGGCGAAATCCCGGCGGCAGCCCTAACGGCGTTGCGGCAGTCGGTTGCGTGCCGTGCGGCCAGCTCAATTGCCGAAGCCATCGAGCAAGCGCGCGCTTGCGCCCAGCAAGGACCGCTGCCGCCGTGGGGCGAGCCCCAGCAGTTTCCCATGCCCGAGGCGGCACCCACCGTTTACCCGGGGCCGCGCTACGGCCATCGCATTGAAGGCCGCACCATTGCCGAGACCTGGATCCAGCTGATCCACCGCGTCAAAACCACCGGCACAATCCGCCCGACCGCCTACGACGGGCAGTGGCAAGAGCTGATCGACCTCATGGCGATCGTCACGGCAGAACCCGAGGACTTTTACTTCCCCGAGCCCAATTACCTCCCCATCGGCCGCCCTTTCATCCAGGACTACATCAACGAAATCTTGGCGGATGCCGCCCCGCAAGCCGGCGTGCAGTACACCTACGGCCAGCGGCTGCGCTCCTGGTTCGGGCGCGACCAGATCGAGCAAGCCATTCAAACGCTAACCGCCGACCCCCACTCCACGCGGGCAGTCATGTCGCTTTGGGACGTGCGGGATGGCGAGGCCAGCGACAGTCCGCCTTGTCTCAATCACGTGTGGCTGCGCCTGGTTGAGGGGGAACTCTCGCTCACCGCGACCTTTCGCAGCAATGACCTATTCTCGGCCTGGCCGGCCAATGCCATGGGGTTGCGCGCCCTGCAGCAGTACGTGCGGGACCGGCTCAATGCCAGTAACAACGGCAGCATCCAGCTGGGACCGCTCATCACCCTCAGCCAAAGCGCCCACATCTACGACGATTGCTGGGAGAGTGCTGATCGCGCCATTCGGGAACACTACCCTCAGCTATGCCGCCAGCGCCATTACGCTGACCCCTGGGGGAACTTCATTATCAGCGTTCGAGCAGCGGATATTTTAGTCGAGCGCACCACCCCCCATAGCGGGGAAACGGTCGCGCACTACACTGGCACCTCGGCCCAGCAGCTCTACCGCGAGATTGCTGCCGACTGCCCGAGCTTGCAAGTCGAGCATGCGCTGTATTTAGGCACGGAGCTGCAAAAGGCCGAAACCGCTCTACGAGCCCCCGAGCGCTTTCGCTACGAACAGGATCGTCCCCTAGCGGACGTACAGAACGATTGATGGTACCCAAGCTGCACCATCCGTTCGGATCTGCGGAAGGTCGCTAGTGGTTGCGCGGGCCGCGACGGCGGCTGGCACGCCGGATCGCGCTTTGCCGGTCGCGCTGGCGGCTAGTGCGCCGGATCAGCCAATAGCTTGCTGCCAGGGCCAGTACGGCGATTGAGAGGGCGATTAGATCGCGGCTAGCACCTTCGCTGGAGTCAAAAATAATGATCTTGCGCGCGATCGCGATCAGCGAGGTAAT
>PXQH01000056.1 GCA_003022125.1 Cyanobacteria bacterium QS_8_64_29
CTTTTCTCGATCCCAGAACCCTAGCTGTCCCATCAGTTTTAATCCTGGTTGCTACATTCTATTTTTCCATAAATCGGCCTGAATTTAATTTTTAGAGGTACCCTACGATTTTGGCGTCCATAGATTCCCTGGTTGGCGACCCCTCAATTGCCCGCCACAGCAATTGTAGAGCCAAACCGCGGCTGTAGTATTAGCAGGTGGTAACGCTCACGGCGCTGGCTGCCCCAGGCGGGCTTGCTCGCGGTCGTCAAAATGGACCTTCTCGGTGCCCAGGATCTGGTAGTCCTCGTGCCCCTTGCCGGCAATTAGAATGCCGTCGCCCGGTTGCGCTTCTCGAACGGCCGCGCGGATGGCCTCGGCCCGATCACGGATGGTACGGACGCGGCCATCGGCCGGCATGCCTTGCAAGATGTCCTGCAAGATCCCGTCCGGATCTTCGGTGCGGGGATTGTCGGAGGTCACAAACGCCACATCAGCTAGCTCGGCCGCCGTTTGCCCCATGAGCGGGCGCTTGCCGCGGTCGCGATCGCCGCCGCAACCGAACACGCACAGGGTGCGACCGGCAAAAAACGGGCGAGCCGCCCGCAGCACGCTGGCCAGGCTGTCCGGGGTGTGGGCGTAATCCACCACAACGCTGATGTCTTGCTCGCCATCGAGCTGCACGCGCTCCATGCGACCGGGCACCCCAGAAAAGCGCGCCAAGCCAGCCGCCACGGTTGCCAGGTCGAGGTCCAAGTGCAGGGCAACCCCAACGGCAGCAAGCAGGTTGGCGAGATTGTACTCGCCTACCAGCGGCGATTGGAAGCGAGTTTCCCCAACTGGCGTGTGGAGCAACCCATCAATCCCGCTAGGGGCGTAGCGCAGCTGGCTCGCTCGCAGCTCGGCCGAGGCATCGTGCAGGCTGTAGCGCCAGACCCGCTCGGGCGGCAAGCTGGCAATTAGGCGCTGCCCGTAGGGATCGTCTTGATTGATGATGGCGCGCCCCTGCAGGTAATCGGGACCGAACAGCATGGCTTTGGCCTGAAAGTAATCTTCCATGCTGTCGTGGAAGTCGAGGTGATCCTGGCTCAGGTTGGTAAAGGCTGCTGCCTCGAATTGGCAGTTGCGGATCCGGCCTTGCGCCAGTCCGTGGGAGCTAACCTCCAGCACTGCGTATTGGCTGCCGGCCGCTAGCGCCTCGCGCAGCTGCCGCTGCAGCTCGACGGCAAACGGTGTTGTATGCGCGTTAGCCTGCTCCCGACCGGGCCAGCGCGCTCCCAGCGTTCCCAAAAGCGCGCTCGGGCGCTGGGCCTGGCGCAACAGGTGCTCCACCAGATGGCTAGTGGTGGTTTTGCCATTGGTCCCGGTGACCCCAGCCAGGGTGAGCTCGCGAGCCGGATCGCCGTAGAAAGCGGCTGCCACGTCCGCGCAAGCCGTCCCAATGTTGTCAATGACGAAGACTCGATCGCCCGGTTGCGGGGGATGCCGCTGGGCTGCCGCTGGGGCAATCAGCGCCGCTGCCGCCCCGGCGGCGATCGCGCTTTGCCAAAAGTTGCCGCCATCGACCCGCGCTCCTGGCAGGCCGATGAACAGATCCCCGGGCTGGCAGGCGTGGGAGTTGGTACAAAGCCCCGATACCTCAATGTCGCCCCCTAGCGAGTGCGGATCGGGGGCGGAATGAGCGACCCGAGCCAGCAGCTCCTGCAGTTTCATAGTCTCTGCTCCTCACCCCTATCTACAAGGTGCGCGGCTTCCCGACTGTAGCGGCAGCCTAGCTTGCATGGCGGGCTGCCCCTAAGGGCCGAACGCGCCCCCCACGGGGTCATTGGTTAGCCGCCGCAGCTATTGTGCTGCGCCGCTGCCGCTCAGCTCATCGAGCTTGGCCCGCACAGCTTGGATGTCTTGCCACATCAGCCACTTGGGGCTGCCTTTCTCCCGCGATGGGTTGCGCAGCAAGTAGGCCGGGTGAAAGATGGGCATGGTCAGCCGCCCTTCCCACTCGATCCACTGGCCGCGGACCTTGGTAATGCCGCGCTTGGTCCCAGTAACCGCCTGCAGCGAGGTACCGCCGGTGAACAGAATAATTTGGGGATCCACCAGCCGAATCTGCTCGAGCAAGTAGGGCTTGCACGCCTCCGTTTCTGGCGCGGTGGGCTTGCGATTCTCGGGCGGGCGGCACTTGACGATATTGCAAATGTAGGTGTCTCGCTCGGGGTCTAGGCGCACCGAGGCCAGAATTTTGTCCAGCAGCTGGCCGGCTTTGCCCACAAAGGGAAGGCCGGTTTCGTCCTCTTGTTGGCCGGGGCCCTCGCCCACCACCATCAAATTCGCCTGCGGGTTGCCGCGCTCCACCACGGCTTGGGTGCGGTGCTGGCCCAGCTCGCAGCGCTGGCACTGGCAGCAGTGGGCGGTCAGCGCGTCCAGCTCGGCGTACGTCCCTTGGGGAATGGGCGCGCGCGCGTCGGTGGGAATGCGTTGAAACTCAGCCTCAGACAGCACTGGCTCTAGGTCCGAGCCACCGAACAGGTTGAACTGATTGGGCTCGCTCATAATAGAAAGTGAGCTACCGAGCTAGAGGGTCCCGAGCATTCTAGAGCGCACCCAAGCCCTCGGGCACGCTGCGACGAACGCGTTACGGCGAATCTTACAAGCGTTGCGCGGGCCAGCGACAACCGCAACCACCATGCTCCCGTTTGCTGATCGCGCCAGTGCCGGCGAGCAGCTAGCGGCCGCGATCGCAAGCGAACTGGCTCGGTGCCCGCAACCGCAGGCGGCCGTTGTCTACGCGCTGCCGCGCGGAGGGATCGCCACGGCCGTTCCGGTCGCCCGCGCGATGGGGTGCCCGCTGAGCGTCGTCGTGGCCAAAAAAATTGCCCTGCCGCCCAATGAGGAACTGGCGCTGGGCGCGATCACTTCAGACGGCCGCTACCAGTGGGGTAGCACCGACCCCGAGGCAGCAGCCGAGGCCGGCGAGGCGCTCGAGGCGGCCAAGGCCAGCGCACAGCAACAAGCTATCGAGCAGTGGCAGGCGCTTGCCCCTGGTTGCCCTGAGGTCACGCCAGCGGGCAAAGTCGCCATTCTGGTGGATGATGGCATCGCCACGGGCATGACGGTGGCTGCCGCCGCCCGCTCCATCCGGGCGCAGCAGCCGAGCCAGGTGTGGATTGCGGCGCCCGTGGCGCCGCCGGAGGTCGCGCGCGATCCGCCGACTGACTGCGATCGCGCCATCGTACTGGCGACGCCGCAGCCGTTTCTGAGCGTGGGCCGCTTTTACCAGCGCTTCGAACAGCTCGATACCGATGAGGCGCTGGCTGCCCTACAGCAGTACAATACGCCCTACTTGCAGGCGAGCGGTTGAGCCGCGATGGCAGCGCGAGCGGCTACCGCTTCGAGAGAGCGCGAGAGGGCTATAGAGCCCTTCCCTCAAGGGCTCTATAGCCCTCTCGCACCCCCGAATTTCTACAAAGTTGAGCTAATTTTGTAGATAGTGCTAGAGTGGGGGTGTGCTGACGCTGACGTACCAGTACAAGCTCGTTCCAACGGCCGC
>PXQH01000057.1:0-18035 GCA_003022125.1 Cyanobacteria bacterium QS_8_64_29
CGATTTCGGCCCAGAGTTCGTTGGGTACGAGCGGTTTGGCCATGGCATAGACCGGAGCTCTCCCTCCTCATCCCTACCAGTTTTGTTAGGCACTCTTAGTGGCAAAAGAGCATCCAAGCGGAATGACACCTGCAACCGGGGCTGCGTTTGGGGGACCAGCGCCTGCTGCGCCGGCTGGTATTCCAAGCTGGGGGGCTCGGCAATCTCAGCTTGGAAGTTGCGCACGAGCAGCAGGGCTTGCAACCGCTCGATCTCGCGCAGAACGGCCAGCGTTTGGCGGAACGTGCCGGTCGCTTCGACAGCATAACTGCGGCGCTTGATGTTGCCATTGAGGGCGCTGCCCAGCGAGCTGTCTTGCACGATTTGCGCCCCTTCGCCGGTAGGTTGGAACTTGCGCAGCTCGAACCGCTCGCCCTCGGCGGTAGTGCCCAGGGCGGTATTGGTCTCGGTGACGATCTGCTGCAAGTCGGCGATGAGCGTATCGAGCGCGCCTTCGCTGGCAAGCAGGCTGGCGACAAACTGCCGGTTCGCGCGCGCTTGCTGCAACTGGGCCTGAAGCTGTTGGCGCTCGTGGCTTGCCCCAGTTCCTCCTTGCAGCTGCGCTTGCTTATCGCGCCGCTCTTGCTGCAGCTGCCGGTACTCCTCTCGGGCCGGGCCCACCCAGTTGAGATAGAGATAGGCCCCGACAAAAACCCCCAGGACGCCCACCAGAATGCCGCCCACGCGCTGCGTTATGGTGACCCCAAAAACGACCGGATACTCGGGGTCGGGAAATTGCTCTAGGGCCTCGTCTTGCGGTTCGCTGGGGAAGTCTCGTCGTAGGTCATGGCTCGAGCATCCCTTGCTGCTGCAGCGCCCGCAGGCGGACGGCCCAACCGCTGGCCCCTTGGCGCTCGAGCGCTTCCAGGATCTGGGCGGCCGCATGATCGCTGGCTTGCGTGCGGATGGTGTAGTTCACCACCGAAGGCACCCGGACGGCTGCTACCCCGCTCAGGTAGGACTCGGGATACGGCGCGCGCTCCAGGCTCTGCACCTGGGTGGCCTAGGCTTGCAGAAGCGGCGAGCGCTGCAGGGTGAGCTGAAACGCATTGACCGTCTCGAACGAGCGCGCGAATCCGGATAGGGTCAGAGTGGTATCGAGCGGCGTTGTCCCGCTCTGCTCGATGCGCTGGAGCTGCACGTTAGCCGGGATGCGCTCGCGAATGGCTTGTAGCAGCGCCGATAGGGGCTTGATTTGCTCGAACAGGCTAGCCAGCGCTTGGGTCTCGGCACGGGTTTGCTCGAGCTGCTGGCGTTGTTGCTGGCGGGATTGCTGGCCGGTTTGGCGCTGCCCCAAACGCGCGTCGAGCGCCTGAATCTCGCGGCGTACCTGCTCGGTTTGCGCGCCCAGCCATAGCCCGTAGCCAGCCACAGCCAGCGGCACGCTCACCCCAATCGCGCCCCCCACCAGGTAAGGGAGAGGGACGGGCGGCCGCGGGATGGGGAGGGGCCCAGCCAATGCTGAGGCAGCCTCGCGATCGCGAACGAAGTTGATCTCGAGCTCATGCATGCTCTCGGGCGGCTCGCAATGCCAAACCGATGGCCGTGGTCCAACGCGGGCGCTCGGTGTTGGATGGGGTCGCCTGCTGCTGCTCTGACAGCGGCTCGAGCGGATCCACCGGAACGACCGGCAGCTGCAACCGCTCGCGCCTTGCGCGAGCGAGCCCCTCGATGCTGGCACCCGCACCGGCGAGCAGCAACTGCACCACCTCAATCCCTTCGTTACGGTCGCGCTGCAGCGCAACCGAGCGCTCGATTTCCTCGGCTAGGGTGACCCAGTCTGGTAGCTGGGGGGTTGTTGCAGTCAGCTCGGTCGAGGCCATCTCCGTCGGCGGCTGCAACCGGTCGCATCCGAGCGGTAGCGTCCGATGGGATTGCGGCACGCCATCCACCACAACCGTTAGCTCGCTGCGATCGCCGCCAATATCGAGCAGCATGGCGGCGTCGTAGGAGCTCAGCGGCCGCAAGCGCTCGCGCAGCGCGCGCAGTTGGGCGAAGCTATCGATCTCCAGGACCGCTAGTTCCAAGCCTGCTTGCTGGAACGTTTCCCAATAGCGATCCGCGATTGCGCGGCGCAAGGCCACCAGCAGCACCTGGGTTTGGAGCTGGCCACCTTCGACTTCCACAGTGTCCAGGACTTGGTAGTCCACCGCCAGCTCTGCCAGTGGCTCGGGCAGATAGCGCGGCGCCTCGCGCTCGAACAAGGCCTCGCGCAGTGCCTCCGCTTCCAGCCCGGCTGGCAGCAGAATGGGCTGAAAGAACGCTTGCTGGGCCAGCACAGCAGCTGCGGCCTGCCGCGGCTTGAGGTTGTGCTCGCCCAAGCCAGCCCGAATGCGCTCGGCCAGGGCCACCGGATCGGCAATCTCGCATTCCTGGAATGCCCCTTCGGGAACGCCCAGCGAGGCGAGCGCCGTTAGCTGCGCTCGGTAACGCGAGGGCTCGATTTGGGCCAGCGCGATGCCCTCAGGACTGAGATCGACGCCCACGCTGCGCCCGCGCCGGCCGAGCCAACGCGGCCAGCTTGCTGCAGTCAACTGCGGGACAGCGCGCAGGGAGACCATCGAGGATGCCATGCTAGGCGGGAGCTTTCCCGCAGGACTGGCGCTTGCTATCAGCGCGCCAGCTCGCCCAAAAACTGCCCTACCAGGTACAGGGAACCGCACACGCTAACAGTCTCGGTTGGGGGTGTTTCGGCCATGGCATCCGCTAGGGCGCTGGCCAAGTCCGGATAGGCGCGGCAGGCGGCCAGCTCCGGGCAATGTTGGGCAGCCAGGCTTGCCAAGCGCTGGGGATCGCTAGAGCGCTCTTCTGGAACTGGCACAAAATAAGCGCGATCGCCGGGCCGCAGCAGGGCCTGCAAGAGGCGGTCGCAGTCTTTGGTGGCCAAGATGCCAGTCACAAAGGCAACCGCCGTTTCCAAGCTATCGAGGTAGTGGCGCAGGGCGCGGGCCGCGGTGGGATTGTGAGCGCCATCGAGCAGCAGGGGGCGGCCGCGCCACAGCACCCACTGCAGCCGCCCCGACCAGCGCGCGCGGGCCATGCCGGTCTCGATAGCAGCCAGCGGCACCGAGTAACCTTGCTGCTGCAGGCACTGCACGAGCGCAACGGCGATCGCGGAGTCGGTCAGCTGCACCTGCCCCGGCAGCGGTAGCGGATAGGTTACCCCCCTGGCGAACGCCCAGCGCTTGCCCTCGCGATCCGGGGGAAGCTCGCTGGCCGGCTTAACCCACCAGAGCGGGCACCCCAGCGCCGAGGCGCGCTCGGCAATCGCAGCCTGGGCGGGTTGGGGCATGGGGCCGATCGCCACTGGCCGCCCCGGTTTGAGGATGCCGGCTTTCTCGGTGGCAATCTCGGCGAGGGTATCGCCCAGCTGCTGCGAGTGCTCGCGGCTGATGGTGGTAATGGCGCTTGCCAAGGGCTGCTCGGCGGCATTGGTGGCATCGAGGCGGCCACCCAAGCCCACCTCCATGACGGCGACATCGACGCGCTGGCGCGCGAAATAGAGCCAGGCCGCCGCCGTGAGCAGCTCGAACTGCGTGGGCGGCTCGGCATCGGCCGGAATGGCATCGCGCACGCGCTGCAGTACCAGCGCCAGCCCCCAGTGCGGAATGGGCTGCTCGTTGAGGCAGATGCGCTCGCTCCAGTCGACTAGATGGGGCGAGGTGTAGCGCCCCACGCGGTAACCGGCGGCCGCCAAGACCGAAGACAGGTACGCGCAGACCGAGCCTTTGCCGTTGGTGCCGGTGACATGGACGAAGGGAACGGCGCGTTGGGGATCGTCCAGCCGGGCGAGCAAGCGCTCGATGCGATCGAGGCCCAGGCTAACCCCAAAGGGCTGGAACGACTGCAACAGCGCATCAACGCGCGCCACGGCCATTTGGCGGGGCGAGGGGAGCAGCTGCATGGCAACCGGGCAAGGGCACGTTCCAGCCCTCCAGCATAGTGCTACCCCGGCTTGCCGCGGCCGGCGTGCCGCTGCGGCATTCGCAGCCAGCCAGGGGATTTGCTAGGCTCTGGTCACGAAAGCGCATTCCGGGGCGAGCATGAAAGTACTGGTTCTAGGCGGAGACGGCTTTTGCGGCTGGCCCACCTCGCTGCACCTGTCCCGCAGCGGCCACGAGGTCATCATTGCCGACAACCTGGCCCGCCGCGACATCGACAACGAATTGGAAGCCAGCTCGCTGACTCCCATTGCGCCCATGGGCACGCGCCTGCAGGCCTGGCGCGAAGTCAGCGGGCGCGCCATTGACTTTCACCGCCTGGATGTGGCCGAAGACTACGACCAGCTGCTGCAGCTCATTCAAGACGAGCGCCCCGACGCCATCGTGCACTTTGCCGAGCAGCGGGCCGCGCCCTACTCCATGAAGTCCTCGGCCCACAAGCGCTACACCGTCAGCAACAATATCAACGCCACCCACAACACCCTCTGCGCCATTGCCGAATCGGGCCAGGACATCCACCTGGTGCACCTGGGGACCATGGGCGTCTACGGCTACGGCACCGCCGGGATCAAAATCCCCGAGGGCTATCTGGACGTCGAGATCGTCACCGAGGACGGCGATCGCGTGCCGCAGCAGATCCTGTACCCGCCCAACCCCGGCAGCGTCTACCACATGACCAAGACCCAGGACCAGCTGCTGTTCGCCTACTACAACAAAAACGATAACGTGCGCGTCACCGACCTGCACCAGGGTATCGTCTGGGGCACCGAGACCGAAGACACCCGGCGCGACCCGCGCCTGATCAACCGCTTCGACTACGACGGCGATTTCGGCACGGTACTCAACCGCTTTTTGATGCAGGCGGCGGTGGGCTACCCGCTGACCGTGCACGGCACCGGCGGTCAGACCCGGGCCTTTATCCACATCCAAAACACGGTGCGCTGCATCGAGCTGGCCCTGGCCTATCCGCCCGAGCATGGCGAGCGGGTCAAGATCCTCAACCAAATGACCGAGACCCACTGCATCCGCGATTTGGCCCAGCTGGTGGCGCAGCTCACCGGCGCCGAGATTGCCTACGTGGACAACCCGCGCAAGGAGGCGCTAGAAAACGACCTCTCGGTAGAGAACCGGCGGCTGCTGGATCTGGGCCTCGAGCCCAAAACCCTGGCCCAGGACTTGCTCAACGAGGTCACCGAAGTGGCCGGCAAGTACAAGCACCGCGCCGACCTGAGCAAAATCCCGTGCACTTCCACCTGGACCCCCCAGCAGTGCGCTGGCGTGCCCGAGGCCGCCCACCAGCGGCAAGGATGAGCGCGTCCGGGATGCGCTGTGGCGCGCGCTGCCGCCCAAATTGCGGTACTCGCTGCCGGCTTGTGGCTTGCCGGCAGCGCACTGATGCCGACTGTGGCAGCTGAGACTGATCCCGCTGCACCGGCGGCCAGGCGCGCCACCCTGGAGCAAGCGGCGCGCGCCTGGGAGCGCGGCGATGCTGCTGCCTTTGCCCGCGCGTTTGCCCCCCAAGGCGAGCTCATCGTGCCGGGGCAGCGTTGGGTCGGGCCCGAAGCCATCCGCCGAGCCTTTGAGGCCTTTGCTCAGGACAATAGCGACGTCCGCATCCGCATCCGGCGCCTGCTGCTCGATGGCGATGCGGCCGCGATCGAATGGGATTGGTCGCACCGGGTGCGCGCCACCGGCGAGCGCTACCGCGCCCAAGATGCCATTCTGGTGGACTTTCAGGGTGCGAAAATCGCGCGCTGGCGCGAGTACATCGACAGCGAATCTGCCAGCTAGCTGAGCGGCGCCTGCAGCTGCGCTTCGCACCGAGCGAGTCGGTGGCAGAGCGCGCGCATCAGGCCCCCCCTGAACGGCTTCTCCCACCTCGGATGCCTCTGCCATCAGGCGCTCGAACGCGACTGGGTCGAGGACGTGGAGCTGGCCGGGGCATCGACCACGGTGGCTGTGGGCAAGGTGACAGGGGAGCGCTCCGGGCCCATGCTACCTAGTCTGGGGTTGGGCCTGGGTTAGGACGCTACCGATAGGCTGGCCTCGCTCAGCAGGCGTTCCTCGCACCAGGCCAGACCGCCATCAAAGCACTCGAAGCAGCGGCACGTCGGGTCGTCTGCGGCGATCGCGCCGCCGCGGCGCAGCTGGGCCTCGAGCTCGGGAGCCAGAGCGGTATAGACCAGCGTGATACCGTGCTGCTGCGCCAGGATGCGGATGCGAGCCAAATTGTAAACACCGGTGGCGTCGGTGCCTTCCAAGCGGCGGGCATCGAGCACGATCAAGCTTGGGCGCTGCCCCTCGCTCGCGGTTGCCAGCGACCGGAACTGTACCAGCAAGCCATTCGCCGTGCCGAAAAAGAGGTAGCCGCGCAGGTGCAGGATGTGCAGGCGGTGGCCGCGCTCCTGGAGCCACTGCTGCACCGCTGGGGAACGCGTGCTCGAGCTCTGGGTAGTGGTGCCGTCGCTGGTGCCGCTGATGGCCCCTTGCCGGCTGTAGGCAACCAAAAAGATCAGCACCTGCAGCCCGAACCCAAGGGCCACGCCTTCCAAAAAGCCCCAAACGCCAATGGCAACCAACATTGCCACGATGACACCGTACTCGGCGCGCGCTAGCCGGAACCACGTCTGATAGCCCCACTGGATCAGCAGCGACAGGCCCAGATACAGCACTAGCGCGCCCAACACCGGTTTGGGCAGCACCGATAGGAACGTAGCGCCCACCACCAGCACGGCCACGCTCACTAGGGCGCAAATCAGACCCGTCAGGCGGGTGCTAGCCGACATTTTGGCGACCAGCAGCGTGCTGGGCAGGGCCTGGTTGCCAGCCATGCCGCTGCCCAGACCGGCCGCCACGTTGGCCAGTCCTACCGCGCTCAAGGTGCGGTCCAGATCGATGTCTTGCCCCACCGCCAGCTCGATGCCGTTTTTGGTCAGCACCAGCTCGAGCACGCAAATCAGCACGAGCGAGGCAATTCCATCCCAAGCTTGCAGTACGGCGCCCCAATCGATTGCGGCCAGCGCCTGCGGGGTCAGCGGCTGCCACACCCCGCCCGTAAAGGCCAGATCGAGCAGCCAGCCTTGCGCCCGGGCCGCCTCCAGCGGCATCCCGGTGCCCAGCAAGCCGGCGTAGAACGCCGCCACGAACGCCAGCAGGCTCAGCGGCACGACCGAAAAATGCTTGTAGCGCGCCGTGACCGCCAGCAGAACCAGGGCAAAGCCCACTCCCAGCAGCCAGCGCGGCAGCACTGTCGGCGCCAGCAGCGCAGGCAACGCTTCCCAGCTCGGTTGGATGCCCGTCATGACCTGCAGCGAGCCGGTCACCAGCAACCAGCCCGTGCCGGCCATGAAGCCGCCGATGACGGGATAAGGAATGCGCTGGATGCGATCACCCAGGCGGAGCACCCCCAGGGCCAGCAGCACCAGCCCCGACAGGAGCGTGCCCAGCGCGATCGCGGCCACAACCGTGACCAGCACCGTCGGCGAAGCGGCCGGCTCGCTGGCATGCAAGGCAATGCTGCCGGCCAGGGTTGCCAGGACAGCGGTGGGCGCAGCCAGCGGCGTCGTGATCGTGCCGGGGAAGGGGCCGGTGAGGGCCACGACGGCGCTGAGGGCGATGTTGCCAAAAATGGCGAGGCCGATGCCCACCGGTAAGTGAACGGCCAAATCCCCAGCAAAAACCAGCGCGGCGTAGGAAATGGCACGAATGACAGCAATAATGCCAGTCACCAGGCCAGCGCTCAGGCTAGGCAGCAGGTATTGCGGATCTAGCGCGCTCAGTGCCGCTGCCACCCAGCGGGACGGGGCGCGCTCCTGCGTGGAAGGAGAAGGAAAATCGGCCATGGCGGGGAAGCTCGCCGCATCCGGAACGCGAACGTAGCATGCTGGGTGCGGACCAGTGCGTAGCCTGTGCTACGAACTGAGCCCGATTCATTCGCCATCCCGCAGGGGCCCTCGAACGCTCGTATCGCCAGCTACATCGCGGCCGGCTGCACGGGTGTTAAGCTAGATTCGGCGGCTCGATCCGTCTGCCATGCTGTTTCAGCGCGCCCCTGCGGCCGGCGAGCGCTCCACTACGCTGGCGCTGCTGCTGTTGATTGCAGCGCTGATTGCGGTGGCGTTCGCCCCCATTTTCATTCGCCTGAGCGAGACCGAGTTGGGCCCCAATGCCACGGTTTTCAATCGCCTGTTCCTGTTTGCCCTGTTGTTTGGGGTGGGGCGCGCCGTCAGCCAGCGGTTGACCGGCCAGGGCGAGCCGACGGCACTGGCAGCGCCGAGCTGGCGCCAGGGGGCATTGCTTTTGGGGATGGGCCTGGTTGCCAGCGCCTCGCTGGTGCTGTGGGCCATCTCGCTGGCGCACACCAGCGTGGCCAAATCCATGCTGCTGAACAACCTCACCCCCATTTTCACCAGCCTGGGCGGGTGGCTGGTGCTGGGCCAGCGCTTCGACAGTCGGTTTCTGGCAGGCATGGCGATCGCGCTATCGGGGGCAACGGCGCTAGCGCTCGAGGACTGGGAAGGCGGCGAAGGGGTGCTGTTCGGCGATGCTTGCGCCTTCCTGTCGGCGGTTTTTCTGGGAATCTACTTTTTGCTGGTCGAGTTGCTGCGCGATCGCTTCTCGGCGACCACCATCCTGCTGTGGCGCTGCGCCGTCGGCAGCGTGCTGCTCGCGCCGGTGGTCTGGCTGAGCGAGGGGCAGTTTTTCCCCACCACGCTGACGGCGTGGCTAGGGGCGCTCGGACTGGGGCTCGTGAGTGAGGGCCTGGGGCAGCGCCTGCTGGCCGACAGTATGGACCGCTTCTCGGCCAGTTTCATTGCGGTCTTTTTGCTGCTGGAGCCGGCCATTAGCGCGCTGCTGGCGCTGCTGATCTTCTTCGAGCAGCCCAGCCCGCTGGCCTGGGTGGGGTTTCCGGTCATCCTGAGCGGGGTGTATCTGGCCAAATCCAGTGGGGCAACCGCCAGCCACGCCGAGCAGGTGTCGGCCGCCGAGGCCCCGGAGGGGGAGTACCAACAGGCCAGCAAGTAGGCGCGCCCAGTGCCGCCGGTAGCAGGGCTTGCTTTCGCTACGCTGTGGCTGCGCTACTGACCCGACCCATGTCTGCCACCGCTGCCACCGCGCAGGACCTGCTGCAACGCTACCGGGACCTCATCGACGATCCGGTGGCGTTCGAGGCCTGCATGGCCCGCCCCGTGCCCACCTGCGTCTGGGCCAATCCGGCCAAAGCTTCGCCCGAGGCGGTTGCCGGGCTGCTGCGGGATCGCGGCATCCCCTTCGAGCCGCTGGCGTGGTACCCCAACGCCTTCCGCTCCCGCGAGTGGGCCAAGCCAGGCGCAACGATCGCCTTCGCCGCCGGCTGGTACAACGTGCAGGAGGAAATCTCGCTGGCCGCCGTGCAGGCCCTGGACCCGCAGCCTGGCGAACGCGTGCTGGATCTGTGCGCCGCGCCGGGGGGCAAAACCATCCAAATCGCTGCGCGGCTGGCCGGTACGGGAACGGTCGTGGCCAACGAAGCCCAGGTGGCGCGCATGGCCAGCCTGCGGGCCATGCTGGATCGCATGGGCGCGCTCAACGTGGCGGTCACCAACAGCGATGGCCGGCACATCCCGCTGCCGCCGCAGTCGTTCGATCGGGTGCTGGTGGATGCTCCCTGTTCGGGCGAGGGCTCGACGCGCAAGGTGCGCGCCCACTGGCGGGGCTACACCCACCGCTACAGCCGGCGGATCGCGGTAACCCAGCGCAAGCTACTCGAGCGGGCCCTACAGCTGGTCAAGCCGGGCGGGGTGGTGGTTTACAGCACCTGCACCTTCGCCCCGGAAGAAAACGAAGCTCCTATCGATGCCGTCCTGGGCGATCGCGGCCAGCTGGAGTCAGCAGCCATCCCGCAGCTGCGCGGCATGGCAGGATTGCACCGCTGGGACGGGCAGTCCTTCCGCGCCGATTTGGCGCGCGCCCAGCGCTACTTCCCGCACTTCAACGATACGGGTGGCTTTTTTGTCGCCCGCATCCGCCGATCGGCGGCCGAGCAGCTGGAAAGCGCTCTTACTGCGGACGGTGCCCAGTCCCCACTGGCACCGCTGGCGGTTCCCGAAGCCTGGCACTGGTTTGGCGAGCGCTTTGGGCTGGCCCGCGCCGACGTGCCCCCGCTGCAGTTCTGGCACAAAGGCAGCGACAAGGTCTGGATGACCGATGCCGCTTGCCAACCGCCGGCGCAACCGCCGGTGCAGACCTTGGGCCTGCCCTTGGTGCGGTGCTTGCCAGTCGGCTACAAACCCACCACTAGCGCCCTGCAGCGCCTCGGGCCCCACATCGATCGCAACGCAATCGCCCTAGCCGATGCCGAGCAAGCGCAACGCTTTTTGCTGGCGCAGCCCCAGACGCTGGCGGCAACAGGGGAACCGGGCTACGTGCACGTGCGCTACGGCCCCTACGAGCTGGGATGCGGCTCCTACAAGCAGGGCGTGTTGCACTCGCAAATGCCCAAAAACCTGCGCACGAGCATCAATTTGGATGGCAGCGATGCCGCTTAAGCCGGCGTTGCCACCTTGCAGACTAAATTGCCGCCGATTTTGACAATCTCGCGCTCGAGCTCGGCCATGACGTGGCGCTCGCCGTAGGGAAAGTCCCCCTCGCGCTGGGCCCACAGGTTGGTGTAGAGCACCTCACCCGAGATGCAATCGACAATGCAGCTGGCGCGCTCGGTGGCTTGCGTCTCCCGCTTGAGAATCTCGAAGCGGCCCTGATTGAGGGCTTCGCTTTGGCTCGAGCGCGGGCCGGTCTCGAGTCGGTTGTTGGCGTTGGTGGCCCTCCCCCAGTAGGCACCGCGATCGAAGCGCACCTCGAGTTGATAGCCTCGAAACGGCTCGGCGTGCACGAGATCGTCGCTCATCGATCCTCCCGAGGCCCCCGACCTCGCGATCGCGATTGAGCCACCCAAGTACTCTATCCTACAACGACCCGCGTGCCGGCGCTGGCATCAAGCCCGGCGATTGGGTCACTACCCACCGCGGCGACCGGGCGGCGGTGCTGAGCTGCCGCGGCGGGTTGCTGTGGGTGCGCTATCCGGACACGCGAGGAACGGCCCAATTCGAGGCCAGCACCGTTCGGCTGGAGCAAGCCGGCGGCCTCGCTCGGGAGCTGCTGTTCGAGCTGGGGTTGGACGACCTGCTAGCTTGATGCCAACGAGCGCGCTCGCCCATGGCAGCCGTGACGGGCCAACTGGCTGCACTGGCCGCTGCCCTGTTGTGGGCAGTGGCCTCGCTCGCCTACGGGCGGCTGGGGCAGTCAGCATCGCCGCTGCAGCTCAACCTGCTCAAGGGCCTGGTCGCGATCGCGCTGCTGGGGCTGACCCTGCTGCTGGTGGGGCAGCCGCTCCCTGCAACCGGCCCGCTACCGCCTGCGCTGCTGGCACTCAGCGGCGTGCTGGGCATTGGCATTGGCGATACGGCCTTTTTTGCGGCCCTGGTGCGTTTGGGCGCGCGGCGGGCGTTGCTGCTGGAGACGCTAGCACCGCCGCTGGCGGCGCTGTTGGCCTGGGGCGCTCTGGGCGAAGCGCTGGCCGCTGCGGCCTGGGCGGGCATTGGCCTAACCGTGCTGGGGGTCGCTTGGGTCATTAGCGAGCGCACGCCCGCCGCTGCGATCGCACGCGAGCAGGCCAAGCAGGGGATTGGCTGGGGCCTCCTCGCTGCCGCGGCTCAGGCCGGCGGGGCCGTCCTCTCGCGCGCTGCACTGGCCGGCTCGGCCCTCAGCCCGCTTTGGGGTGCGCTGCTGCGGCTGAGCGCGGGAACGCTGCTGGTGGCAGGCCTGCTGGGGGCATGGCAATGGCGCCGCTCGGGGCGCGCCTCCTGGCCGCACTGGTCGCCGCGCTTCCTGGGCGCGATCACGCTAACGGCATCGGGCAGTACCTACCTGGGCATCTGGTTGCAGCAAACGGCTCTCAAGCTGGCCCCAGCTGGCATTGCCCAAACGCTGGGGGCAACTAGCCCGCTGTTCGTGCTGCCCATTGCTGTCAGCCTGGGGGAGCGCGTTAGCGGCCGCGCCGTTCTCGGGGCGCTCGTTGCAGTGGGCGGAATAGCACTGCTATTTGGCAGTCGGTAAGCCAGGCGGAGAGGGAGAGATTCGAACTCTCGGAGCCCTGCTCGGGCTCAGCCGATTTCAAGTCGGCCGCAATCGACCACTCTGCCACCTCTCCGCGCCGCTCCTCATCCTATCAAGGCGGCGCTGGGCCGCGTCTAGCCCAGGATCGCGCCGCTCGCGCAATGCGGGTGCCCGTAGAAGGCTTCGCGCTCGCCTACGCGACCGGCCGAATCCAGCCACAGCAGCGAAACATCCCAAATACTGGCATCCGGTGCCAGCGTTACCAGCGTCAAATTGCGCCAGCGCTGGCCGTCTCGCTCGATAATGCGCGGCACGCGCGCGCAGTTGATGCCCAAGGTTCCCTGCGCGTCCGCTGCAACGGCCGTGCGGCGCTGCGCCTGGGTATGGCGCAGCGTGTGGTGCATGTGGCCGAAGGCCACAAACGGCACCGTTTTGCCGGCAGCGCGCGCTTGGGTGATCGCGCCGGCCAGATCGGGATCGCCGTAGTCGCCACCGCGCGGCTCCCAGTCCCGGCCGCAAATCGCTTCAGCGCGATCGCCCAAACCGGCCGGCCCGTTGTGCCCCAGGAAAATGACGGTGTCGTAGGCTGTCTCCCAGGCGGCGGCGGCAATGCGCTCGCGCGAGGCCGCTAAGCTATCAACGCCGTAGCGCTCGCGGTAAAAGGCCTCGGTCGTCCAGCGTGGACCGCCCCAGCTAAACGGACGCCCGCCCACCACCGACAGTTGCAGCTGCGGAAAGTCGCGCTTGCCGTAGCCGATGTGGGCATCGCCCAGCAGATCGAGCTGCTGCCGGACGCGATCTTCGCGCTCGCGATTGTAGGGGCATTTTTGGCGGCCCCAGTGGGTGGCGGTGTACCAGGCATCGTGGTTGCCCAGCACGATGGCCTTGGGCCAATCCAGCGCCGCAATGGCCCGCGCAATGCCAACAGCCTCGTTGCCCAGATCGCCGACAAACAGTACCAAGTCGGCCTGCAGTGATCGCAGCGCTGCCCGCTCCGCCAGCGGATCCCAGCAGTCGTGGATGTCGCCCACCAGGGCAATGTGCGCCCGGCCGTGCATGCTCGCCTCCCAACGACGCTGCCTCTAGCCTAGGGCGAGCAGTGGCGGGGGGCTCACTAAAATAGAGGCAAAGCGAGCAAGGAGGGATGCCCATCACCGCGATTCACGGCAACACCAAGGGCCTCAAATCCAACCAGCTCAAAGCCCTACAGCGCCTTTACCAGCAGCGCGTCCCAGGCGACTGCCCTGTAACGCCGGAACTCGCCCAACGCCTCGCAGCGGTCAGTACCGAGATTGACGTCCCGGTCTGCCTCTACCTCAACCGCCGCGGCCAAGTCGTGCGCGTGGGCGTGGGAACGCCGCATCAAACCCAAATTCCGCCGCTCGAGCTGCCGCGCTACAGTGCCAAGCGCCTCAGCGGCATCCGCTGCATCGCCACCCAACCCAAGCCAGCCCCGCCCAAGGAAGCCAGCCTGACGGCCATGGTGGTACAGCGCCTGGATGCGCTCCTCACCCTGACCCTCACCGGCGAAGGCTTTCAAAAGCGCGGTGGCGCCGCAACCGGCTACGTTCGCGAGACCTATCTGGCTCACCTGTTGCCTCAGGCGGCCGCCGAGGGCGACCCGGCCGAGCGGCCCTACTGGACGGTTTGGCCGCCCATGAGCTTGGATGCGCTCTCCAAGCAGGATTTTTGGGCCCTGGTTGAGAGCCTGGAAGCCGAATTCGAGCGCGAGCACGTGGCCCAGCAGCCCCAAGCGGACCGCGAGCGCGCCATTGTAGTGGGGCTGATGGCCGACGAGCGCAATCCCGACGCGTTTGCCGGGCGGGTTGCCGAGCTGGAGCGCTTGGTCGATACGGCAGGCGGCAAGGTTCTGAGCACCATCACCCAGCGCCGGGCCCAGCCCCATCCCAAAACCGTGGTGGGCGCTGGCAAAATCCAAGAGATTGCGCTCCAGGCCCAAACGCTGGGGGCCTCGCTGGTTGCCTGCGATCGCGACCTGTTGCCCTCGCAAGTGCGCAACTTAGAGGAGTTGCTGGGAACCCGCATCCTGGATCGCACCGAGCTGATTCTAGACATCTTTGCCCAGCACGCGCGCTCCCGCGCCGGCAAACTGCAAGTGGAGCTGGCGCAGCTGGAGTACAAGCTGCCGCGGCTGACCGGTCGGGGCAAAGCCATGTCCCGGCTGGGCGGCGGCATTGGCACGCGCGGCCCGGGCGAGACCCAGCTGGAGACCGAGCGGCGCGCCATCCGGCGCCGCATCGACCGGCTGCAACAGGAAGTCAACCAACTGCAAGCGCACCGCGCGCGGCTGCGCGAGCGGCGCCAGGCCCGCGAGATCCCCTCGGTGGCCTTTGTAGGCTATACCAACGCCGGCAAGTCGACGCTGCTGAACGCCCTAACCAGCGCCGACATTCACACCGCCGATCGGCTCTTTGCCACGCTGGATCCCACCACGCGCCGCCTGGCCGTCCCCGAAGCAGGCCTCGAAGGCAGGCGCGAGATCCTGCTCACCGATACGGTGGGCTTCATCCAACAACTGCCCAGCTCGCTGCTGGATGCGTTTCGCGCCACCTTGGAAGAAGTCACCGAGGCCGATGCCCTGGTGCACGTGGTGGACTTGGCGCACCCGGCCTGGGAGCGCCACATGCAATCCGTGCAGGCCGTTTTATCGGAGCTACCCACGCCGCCCAGCCCCATCCTGACGGCCTTCAACAAAATCGACTGTGCTGACGGGCCAACGCTGACCCAAGCCCGAGCCGAGTTCCCGGAAGCGGCTTTCGTCTCGGCCAGCCAGCGCATGGGGCTCCCAACCCTGCGCACGCGCCTGGGGCAGCTTCTCGAACGCGAGCTGGCCGCAACCGAGCGCTAGCGCCCGGGGAGGCGGGCAGCTCCAAAACCGGCATGTTAGCTTGAGCGGCGGATCCCGTGGGGATCCGGCTATTCTCCCATTGCCCATCCGCACCGAACGGACTTAAGGAGAGATCGAACCGTGCTCAGAACGATCCTGACTGTTGCCGTGGCTCTCGCGCTGTTTGCCTGGGGCGTGCCGCCAGCTGCCGCCCAACAGCAGCAGCAAGCCCCGCCCGAAATGCCAGCGCCCCAAGCCCCCGATATTGAAGTTGGCGAGCAAGAGCTGTCCCAGTTTGCGACCGCCCTCAAACAGATGCAAGCCGTCCAGCGCGAGTCGCGCCAGGAAATGGATGCCATCATTCAGGATGAAGGGCTGAGCGAGCAGCGCTTCACCGAAATCTTGCAGTCGCAGCGCGATGAGGAAGCAGCCGAGGACAGCGACATCCAGGCAGCCACCGAGCAAGAGATGCAGCAGTTCGAGCAGGCCAAGGACCGCATGATCGACGTGCAGCGCGATACCCAATCGCAAATGCAGCAGATCGTCGAGTCCGAAGGCCTAGAACTGCAGCGCTTCAATCGCATCCTGGCTGCCGTCCAGCAAGACCCGGAACTGCAACAGCGGCTGCAGCAACTGATGGCTGAGTGAGCGGCACTCGCCCTTAGCAGTTTGCAACCCAAACCTCCGTTTGCCGGCGGCAAACGGAGGTTTGTTATAAGCGCGCCCGCTCGGACGAGCAGCGATCACGGCACGAGCGGGCGGCAAGCGTTTTGAGGTTGGGGCGGCCGGTGAGCGGCAGGCGCCAGCGCGCCCAGAGCGCGTAGAGGCCGTCGGCAAGCTGCCCCACCAATGGCCAGCGCGTGGGGGCATAGATCCATCCCATGCCCAAGGCGCGGTAAATGCGCCGAAACACCTCCAGATCCCGCACGATCTGCCCGTCCGGCAGAATGGCATGAGTCCGCCCCATGGCGGTTTCGTAGTCGATGCCAGCGTGCTGGGCCGGGTCATAATCGGCAGCAGCAATATCGACAAAGGCAACGCGCCCGCGACCGGCATCCCGCTTTTGCAGGAACCGGACCTCCCGTTGGCAGAGCGGGCAGTCACCGTCGTAGAGCAGCTCGATCGGTTGGCATAGAGTTTGTTCGGGCATGGGCGGGATGGAACCAACGCTACCTCTAGCCTAGCGAGCGGCTGGCGTTTGCCCCCTCGGCCCGCTACCTTGGGTCAACGTCTTCCCCGCACGCGGGAATGCACTCGAGCGGTGAGGCAAGCGCATGATCCCGGCCTGGGTCGCGATCGCGGCGGTAGCGGTGCTGGTTGCCTACGGTGCCAGCCGGCTCACGCCCCGCTACTCCCGTTGGTTCCGGCGCCAGCGCCGCCCGCAATGGCTGACCTTCGAGCGCGCCATTCCGCTCATTTGGCTGTTCGTTTTTGCCTGCGGCATTGCCTCGGCCAGCTTGGTTTGGAACCAGGCGCCGGGCACCCCGCGCGCGTGGGCCCTGATGGGCGGCTACCTGCTGGTGGAGGCCGTCACCGTCTCTTATACCCCGGCCATGCTGCAGTTGCGCCGCCTGCGGGTCGGGACTGTGATCGGCGCAACGGGGATGGTTTTGGGGATTGCCCTGGCGGTGGCGGTGCTGCCGCTCTCGCGCGGGGCGTTCGTGCTGCTGCTGCCCTACGCTGTGTGGAGCCCCATCGGCACCTATGTCACCTGGCGAATGGAGCAACTCAACCCCGACTCGGCTTAGGACCCATGCACGCTGCCTCCTCCCTACTCGGGCGAGCCCAGGCGCTGCTGCTCTACCCCAGCGTGCTGGCAGAGGATGCCGGCCAGGCCCTGCTGGCCCTACTGCAAGCCTGGCATGCCGGCAGCGACGCAGCGGCCTGCTGGCAGGCGTACGGGCGCTGGTTTCGCGCGCTGGCTGCCCGCAACCAGAGCTGGCAGGACTACCTCATCGAGCGGATCCTGCAGGATGACAATCCGTTCTCGCGCCAGGCGCAGCAGCACCGTTGGGCGGAGCTCCCTGAGGCGCTGGTCGCGGCAGCCAGACAGGATCTGGGCACCCTGCAAGCCCTCTACGACTGCAGCCCACAGCAAATCGGCCGTTGGGTCTGCCAGGCCGATCCGCCCGTCGCTTGGACGGTTGCCAACCGGCAAGCCAGCTTTTTGCAACAGCGCGTCGACTGGGCCGCTGCTATCGAGGAACTAGCCCACTACTACCGTTGCAACGGCACGGGCTTGCCCGCCCAATACCGAGCGCTGCGCTGGCAGCGTGGGCAGCTGTTGGGCATTGCCCATCCCGATCCCGTATCGCTGGATGACATCGTGGGCTACGAGCGGCAAAAAGCGGCGCTCGTGCAAAACACGCGGGCGCTGCTAGCCGGCCAGCCGGCCCTCAACGTGCTGCTCTACGGCAGCCGCGGTTCCGGGAAGTCATCTTTGGTGAAAGGCTTGCTGTCGGCCTACGGGGCGCAGGGGTTGCGGTTGGTCGAGCTGAGCAAGGCCGAGCTGCCAGCGCTGCCGCAGGCGCTCGAGCAGCTGCGCGGCGAGCCGCAGACCTTCATCATCTTTGTCGACGATCTGTCCTTTGAGGCCGATGACGAGGCCTTTAAAGCCCTTAAGGCCGTGCTGGAGGGCAACGTGACGGCACCGGCGCGCAACGTGGCTATCTATGCCACCTCCAACCGGCGCCACCTGGTGCGCGAGTTCTTTGACGAGCGCCCGCAACCGCGCAATCGCGAGGAAGTCCATGCCTGGGACACGCTGCAAGAAAAGCTCTCCTTTGGCGATCGCTTTGGCCTCACCCTGACCTTCGAACCGGCCGACAGGCAGACCTACCTGCAAATCGTGCACCACCTGGCAGCGCAAGCCGGCATTGCGCTGGAGCGCGAGGCGCTGGAAGCGCGCGCCCAGCAATGGGCCCAGCAGCACCACGGCCGCTCCGGGCGCAGCGCCCGCCAATTTATTGACTACCTGCAGGCCGAGTTGGCCCTATCGGGCTCGGCAACGGACCCCGAGCTAGCGTAGGAGCCAAAACGCAACGCCCGCGCATTCATGGCGGCAAGCACAACCAGTACGGCAATCCGGCAGTATCGCAACCTAATCGGCGGCG
>PXQH01000057.1:18062-18595 GCA_003022125.1 Cyanobacteria bacterium QS_8_64_29
CTCGCGCGCACGCTCTGCGAGGAAATCGGTCGCCCTTGGAACTTTTGCGTGGGCGAGGTCCGGCTCGCCGCCGATGTCTTTGACTACTACGCCGGCCTGGCACTGGATCTCAAAGGCGAGTCGAGCCCGCGCTACGACGATGGCAGCATCGGCCTGACGGTGCGCGAGCCCGTGGGCGTCGTGGGCATCATTACGCCCTGGAATTTCCCGCTGCTGCTGGTGTCCTGGAAAATTGCGCCGGCGATCGCGGCTGGGTGCACCATGGTGGTTAAGCCCAGCGAGTTCGCGCCCTCCAGTACCTTCCAGCTTGCCGAAGCGATCGGGGCAGCCGGCGCCCCAGCCGGCACCATCAACGTTGTAACCGGTGAGGGCGATGTCGTTGGGGAGCGCTTGGTGGAATCGCCCCAGGTCAACAAGATCGCCTTTACCGGCTCGACGGCCGTGGGCAAGCGCATCATGGCCCAGGCGGCGCCCACCCTCAAGCGCATCAGCCTGGAGCTGGGGGGCAAAAGCCCCAACGTGGTCTTTCCGGA